>DMAT01000392.1 GCA_003451635.1 Syntrophus sp. (in: bacteria)
AAAGGCGTCTCGGTGTAAAATTCGAGGCCAGGAAATACCGGGATGAAACAAAGGCCATGGAGGATCTTAGTGATCTGGTAGAGAGAAAACAGGTCGTTGGGGTTCAGGTATCAATTTTTTGGCTTCCCTATTTTCCTAGGGAAATGAGGGTTCCCTTTAATGCCCACAACATCGTTATCTTCGGCAAAGAAAACGGTGAGTATCTGGTTAGTGAACCGGTTATCGAAGAGCCCGCACGGATAAAACCGCAAGATTTGCAAAGTGCCCGCTTCGCAAAGGGTATCATGGCTCCGAAGGGCTTTATGTATTATCCGACCTATGTTCCTGAAAAAGTCGATATCAATTCCCTGATCTTGAAATCGATCAAGCGGACTAATTTCATGATGCTAAGCGCCCCAACCCCCTGCGGTGTCCGGGGGATATTTTATCTCGCCAATTACATCGAAAAGCTCGGGGCAAAAAAGAGTGAAAAATATATAAGGTCGCTTTTGGGACACATTACGCTTATGCAGGAAGAAGTCGGTACCGGTGGGGGGGGATTTCGCTACATGTATGCCGCATTTCTGGAGGAGGCTTATGAACGTCTGGAGATACCTTTATTGCAGGAGGCCTCGAGAAAAATGACGGAGGCAGGCCATCTCTGGCGCAACTTCGCTCTGGTTTGCGCGAGAACATTTAAGAGAAAAGACAGCGAAATCGATCTGCCCCATATTGCCAATCTGCTCAGGATGGCCGGCAAGGCAGAGAAAGAAGTCTACCTGACCCTTCGTAAGATTTCATAAGCGAGAAAGGAAGGGTATTGTCGCAGTTCTTCAGTACCGATCAACTTCGATGACTGCAAAATGACCGCGCTGGTCCCTGTTGATATGCAACAGGGTTTTTCCATGAAAAAGCGTTATGAAAAGGCCCAAACCGCAGGCCGTGGCTGAGCCTGAATATCCATAGTCACCGAGGTAATCAAACTCGGCAAGGGGATGTAAAATTTCCTTCATCGCGGCGGCTTCATCAGCATCAATGAGGGCGCCGAAAGAAACGACGTCTACCTGCGATTCTCCTCGTTCTGTTAGCCATTTTATACATGCATGTCCGTCGCTAAACGACCTGATCTCTGAAATTTCACCACAGGCGCCATCCTTCCCGGGCCTAATATAAAGCCAGCCGCTCCCGTTAACCATCTTAAAGACGCGATCGGTTTGTTCTTCCAGGGCAATTCGTGAAAGGAGGGCCTCATCCACGCCGCCGATCAGGGCGTTTCCTGTCGCGCCCAGGGCAAAATCCACCTGCAGGAGCTCCAGCCCCCTTTCAAAGGAAAGGTGCTGGCTGGAGACCATGATGTTGCGGCCCCGGACGCCCAGGTTCCGTGCAAGATAGAAAGCCGCGGTATTGCTCATTGTATTGATGAATCCAAATGGTTTTGGCAGAGACCCGGCCGCATATATTTCGTCGAGAACCGAAGCGGTCTCACCAAGGTTGCCGTGCTCCGTTGTGAGGTAGATGGCTGTATCAAAATCAAGGACGTGATTATGAACACACTGACGGGCGCCAAGCAGGGTAAGAAGGATGAACCTGTTTACCCTGCGGAAATTTTCCTCGGTGTAGCTGCTAAGCTTTTCCTTCAGGGAAATTGAGTCCGTGGTTTCCTCGCCGATAAATGATGAGGCGCTGTGAATATACATTTCCCTCATTCCCTGTCGCCCTTATTGGAGATGACAAGGGTCGTGCAGTTGCCGCCGAACCCGAAATAGTTGAGCATAAATATACCCTCGCCGGCTTCCATGTTTTCCGTCAGGGGCGTCAGATTCAATTTATCATCCACTTCCCGAAAGCCCGGTGTGGAGGGAACAAATCCCGTCTTTACCGATTCCGTGAAAAGGATCAACTCGTTGACGCCACAGGCGCCCACGGTGTGACCAATAAAAGGCTTGAGGCATGTTACGGGGGGCATCTCACACCCGAAGGTCACCCTCATGGCGGCACACTCGGTCCGGTCATTGTTTTCCGTTCCCGTGGCGTGGGCCTTGACGGCGCATATGTCCCCGGGGAGAATCCCCGCCTGCCCGAGCGCCCTGTTCATCGTTTCCGCAACGGCAAACCCTTCTTCGTCGTGGCTGGTGACGCTGTAAGTGTCACAGAGATTCGCTCCGCCAAGGCACATGAAATCTCCGGTCTTTCTGCGTTTTCCTTCCAGTATGACCGCTCCGCAGGCCTCGCCGAGGATCAGTCCGTCCCGGGTTCGGTCAAAGGGTCTGTAGTCCGTCTCGGCAATGGATTTCAGGGCTTCAAACCCGTAAAAACCGAGGTTGTTGAACAGGTCGTAGCCCACAACCAGAGCCCTCGCTATCAGCCCTTCCTCAATCATGGCTGCGGCGTAAAGCAAGGCGTTGGCGCTTGAGGTGCAGGCCGTGGCAAAGGAATAGCAGTTACCAGCGATTCCGAACCTCTCCACGATGGCGCCGGCAATTTTTCCATACCCATAGGATGACCTAAGGAATATCCCCGCAACAGTTGAAGATGACTTGCGGTGGCTGCCCTCAAACACGGGAACGTCCATGGATGTGGAGCCGAAAAATACATTCATGTCCCTGATCTCCGTTCTGTCCAAGCCGGCATCGAGGAAAGCGCGGGATACCGCAGAGAAGAGAACCTCATAGAAATATTCTTCGGAGCGGTTATGCAGCTTATCTGCAACATTTCGTTCTATGAGATAATATGGTTTGGAATAGGGCAGGGAGGCAAGGGTGAAGGGAACACGTTCAATCCTTATTCTCTGATGGCGGACGGCGTCTACAATCTCCTCGAGAGAATCTCCGAGGGAGCAGGTCATCGCCTTTCCGGTTATAAACGCCCTTCTTTTCAATCTCTACTCCGGTTGAATAAAGTCAGCAAAGGTGTTTATCGATCTCATCATCCGTCTTGTTTCCTTGCTGTCGGTGATGGTGATTTTGTATTTCTTTTCAAGAGCTATAGAAATCTGCAGGGCATCTATGGAATCCAAAGCGATCTTTGCATCCCTGCCGAATAGGGGCTCGTCGTCGCCAATTGCCCCCGGATCAACGGTAAGATCACACTCTTCAACGATCAGTCTCTTCAGCTCCGTCTTCAATCTGTCATCAAGGGAACCCTTCATCCGTTTCAGACCTCTCTGTGCCTTCGTAATAAAATAAGCGTCAGGCCAAGCATGACCAGCCCTAAAGCAAACAGGGACAGGCTTTTGGGCATGACGTCGGAGACGCCGCCGTTTCGCAGGAAGATATCAAGAAACCCTTCCAGCCCCCAGGACATAGGGGAGATATTGGCAAGGTCCTGCATAAACGCGGGCATTACAAATTTGGGCACCATGAGCCCGCCAAGGGCGCCAAAGATAATATTCATGACAGCTCCGATAGTCGTTGCCTGCTCGGCTGTTCTGGCTATGGAGGCAATAAGGAGCGCCACGGAAATGGCGCTGAAGCTCACGGCGAAGGCGATCAATACAAGCCCGCCCAGTGAATCCCCAATAGTAAGGGCGGTGCCGCCGCATAAGGGGACGACATAGACACCAATGGCAATCATAATGATCACCTGGACCGCGTTAATCAGAAGATAGGGGACCATCTTACCCAGGATCAGATAGGAACTGGATACATTCATGCTCTTAAGGCGCATGAATGTTCCATGATCTCTTTCGGATATGAAGGTGTTGGATATGGGGACGACGATAAAAAACATGGAAAACACGAGCCACGCGGGGACGCTCTGCTGGACGGCGGAAGGCATCTTGAAAGACTCCCCCCCTTTATAGACGTATTGGACGTCGATGGGGCTGAGTTTGTCCGCTTTCAGGTCCTTCTTGTCGATTCCGGCGAAGGCGAGGAGCTTGTCGATACGTCCGATAAAGGCATCCCATCTCAGCTTCGACAGCTCTCCGTCCAGGGCGCTTTTTAAAACAAGTTGTGTCTGGACGGGTACCGTGGGATTAACGAGGAGCTCCAAGGGATTTTCATCCTTTCCCTTTCCTTTTTTATTCACGAAGGCGGAGAAGTTCTTTTTGATGATCAGGGTGAACTTGTAGTCCCGGGACAGCATCTGTTCTTTAACGCTCTCCATGCCGGTGTCTTTATCAATGAGGTGAAACCGGAATGTATTGTGTTCTTCCATTGCCTTCAAAAGCGCCACCGACCGCTTTCCCGCGTCGTGGTTCACCGTGAGGATGTCAATGACAACCGTGCTGTGAAGTTCGAAGAGATCCTTCATGGCCAGGGTCATGATCAGAATGAAAACAGCGGGCATAACGAAGAGGATAGTTACGGCATGGACGTCCCGAAGGATCAGTAAAAACTCTTTTTTTAAAATGTAAAGTATCTTTATCATTGTTGATGATACGGTCAATTATCGTCGCGCAATCTGATGTTTGTCAGCTTGAGGAAAAGCTCCTCAAGGTTTCTATGGCCGCAAAGGGCATCGGCGCGTGTCAAGATGTCCTGTGTGGCGCCGTGAAGAATGATTTTGCCCTCATCGATAATGGCGATTTCATCGGACACCTGCTCAATCTCATCCATGTAGTGGGATGTATAAATGATTGTCATCTTCCGTTCGCAGTTGATCTTTTTTATCGTCTTCAGGATGTAGTTCCTCGATTGCGCATCGACGCCCAGTGTAGGCTCGTCAAGATACAATATTTCCGGGTCGTTCAGGAGACCTATGGCCATATTCAAGCGCCTTTTCATGCCGCCGGAAAACTTGTCCACCCGTTTATTCAGGAAGTCTTGCATGCTTCCGATGTCGATGCAGAAGTCCATGCTCTCCTTCAGTTTCTTTCCCTTCAGGTCCCGCAGGGCGCCGAAATATTCCAGGTTTTCCCGGGCCGTCAGGCGCGGATAGAAGGCAAGAGTCTGGGGCACGTAACTGCATCTTGATTGTATGGCGCCGACTTCACGGTCGAGATCCATGCCGTTTACAGTTATGCTTCCGCTATCCTTCCTGATCACGCCGGTAAGGATGGAGATGAGGGTTGTCTTTCCCGCGCCATTGGGACCAAGGAGTCCCATTATGGAACCGCGTTGTACCGAAAGGGTCACATCTTTGAGGACAGGTTTTTTGTCGTAGGATTTGTAGAGATGTTCAATTTTGATCAACGGCTAACCATTCCCCCGGCCATACTCTAATTTATGTCATTTCGGGCAATAAATCCTTGCCTTCCTTCGGAACGAGAGTTCCTGACATTTCGCCACAG
>DMAT01000345.1 GCA_003451635.1 Syntrophus sp. (in: bacteria)
TAGGTCCAGCCGGGCATAGCGGGCTGGATGCTCCGTTGCCAGGCCAAGAACGCGTTGATGGTGAACACTACGCCCCATATCGCGGTCATGAAGTAGTTTGTCCGCAGGAATGCCGGATTGTTCCATAGGGACGGGTCCGTGTGCTCACGGGCATACTCCAGGGTGAAGGGCCGCTTCAGGGCGACGCCCGCCCAGGTGCCCAACGCGAGAGCGCCGTTGGCCAGCGCACCCATGTAGTGCACAGCCCACATGTCATTAAGAAGGACCACCGCCACAATGGCGTAGGTGAAGAACAGAATGCCCACCCACATGATGACGCCCCTGTGCAGTCGGGCGACGGCCATGACCACGGTCAGGACTGCGGCCCCGATGATGTCCACCTTGAGACGGAACATGGAGTCGTGGGCGATGATCAAGAAGAATAACCAGGGTGCGAAACTCAGCAGCATTTTTAAGAACGATTTTAAGACGGTCATGAGTGTTTCTCAATTTAAAGCGTTAGCCGTCAATGCTGCGGTCTGAAACTTTTCACCATTCAAAACGAAAGTCAATGAATTTGGGGGATAATTGGCGTACTGATTTGCAGGATAAAAAAAGGCGCCTCCCGTCAAGGAGGCGCCTTTGAATTGTTATTTCCTGATTAACTCAGGAGCGTTTTAGCCTAACTTCTCGGCGGAAATTCTCATTCCGTAGAAGGAACGATAGACGAAGATCAAGGCGATGACGATGAACACAGCGGCCAGACCATACTTCACATTCGTGTTGGTCATGGTTACGGCTATTTCCGTAGCGAGGAGACCAAACAGGGTCGTGAACTTGATGATCGGGTTCATGGAAACCGACGAGGTGTCCTTGTAGGGGTCGCCGACGGTGTCGCCGACAACGGCTGCCTCGTGAAGAGGAGTGTTCTTCTGCTTCAGATCGACTTCGACGATCTTCTTGGCGTTATCCCAGCAACCGCCGGCATTGGCCATGAAGATAGCCTGGAACAAACCGAAGAAGGCGATCCCGACGAGGTAGCCGATGAAGAAGTAGGGATCGACGAAGGCCAGTCCCAAGGCCATGAAGAAGACAACGATGAAGATGTTGACCATCCCCTTCTGGGCGTAAACTGTACAGATCTTGACGACTTCCTTGCTGTCTTCGATGGACGCTTCCGCCTTGCTGAGATCGATATTTTCCTTGATGTAAACGACGGCCCGGTAGGAGCCCGTCACAACGGCCTGGATCGAGGCGCCGGTGAACCAGTAGATCACGCAGCCGCCCATGAGGAGGCCGAGGATGACCTCGGGCTGGACGAGACTGAGTTTGGCGATAACATTACCGAACATCTTCTCCAGGAGGATAATGATCCCGAAAACCATGGTCGTGGCGCCGACGACGGCGGTGCCGATGAGGACAGGCTTGGCGGTGGCTTTAAAGGTGTTCCCTGCGCCGTCCGCTGATTCGAGACAGTGCTTGGCAGCCCCGAAATCGGGGTCGATTCCGTAGTGTTTTTTCACGACTTCCTTGGCATCCGCTCGGGATTCGATCAAGGACAGTTCATAAATGGACTGGGCATTATCCGATACGGGACCGAAGCTGTCGACGGCGATGGTTACAGGACCCATGCCGAGGAAACCGAAGGCGACGAGACCGAAGGCGAAGACCGGGGCGGCGAACTTGAAGGCCGCCGGCATAATTTCCATAACGGAAGGCGCTGTCGATACCAGATAGGCGACGGCCATGAGGAGCAGAATGGTCAGGCCTTCCCAGAAGGCGGAGAAGTTACCGGCGACCAATCCGGAGAGGATGTTAAGGGAGGCGCCGCCCTGGCGGGAGGCATTGACGCACTCTTCGCAGTGACGGGAGCTGGTGCTGGTGAATACCTTCGTAAATTCCGGAATCAAGGCGCCGGCGATGGTTCCGCAACTGATGATAATGGAGAGGGCCAGCCAGAGGGCCATGCCGCCAACTACCTGGGGCAGATCGGCGAGGAGGACATAGCTTGCCGCAAAGGTAACGACAATGGACACAATCGATGTAATCCAGACCAGATTGGTCAGGGGATGCTCGAAGTTGAATACCTTCGGGCCGCTGAACATGGCCTTGCTGAGCGAGTCATTCACAAAGTAGGAGGCCAGGGAGGTCAGGATCATGAGGATACGCATGGCGAAAAGCCAGACGATCAGCTTGCCGCCCATAGCGGGATTGTCGGCCAGGGCCAGGGCCAGAAAAGCGATCAGGGCTACGCCTGTAACGCCGTAGGTCTCGAAACCGTCCGCCGTGGGGCCGACGCTGTCGCCGGCGTTGTCGCCAGTACAGTCGGCGATGACGCCGGGGTTCTTGGGATCGTCTTCGGGAAGGTGGAAGATGATCTTCATGAGGTCGGAACCGATATCGGCGATCTTGGTGAAGATACCGCCGCAGATACGCAGGGCGCTGGCGCCCAGGGACTCACCGATGGCGAAGCCGATGAAGCTGGCGCCGGCCATTTCAATGGGGATGTAGGCCAGGATGAGAATCATGAACAAGAGCTCGATGCTGACCAGGAGGAGGCCGACGCTCATACCGGAACGAAGGCAGATATTGACGATATTCAGTGGTTCACCGCTCAGGGACGCGAAGGCGGCCCGGGAGTTGGCGACGGTGTTGATCCGGATGCCGAACCAGGCGACGCCGTAGGAACCAAGAATTCCCATGATCGAGCAGAAGAGAATAACTATAACATCGAAGCTGGGCATATGGGACAGGGCGCCGAAATAATAAACCATACAGATGGCAATCAGAACCCACAGGCCGGCGAGAAACTTACCCTGTTGCAGAAGATAGGTCTTACAGGTCTCCCAGATCGTCTGGGAAACGTCCAACATGGCCTGGTGGGACGGCAGCTGCTTAGTCTGGACGTACTGCATCCAGCCGAAACCAATGCCGATTGCGCAGACGATGAGACCAAGATTCAGGATGAGCATCCCGCTTAGCGCACCGCCCATAAACGTAACTTGGGCCAGGCTCGGCAGTTTGATGTCCGCCTCACCGGCAAAGGCCATGGGAACCATCAGAAACAACATGATGGCCATGACTGTCAGAAAAGAAAATACACTTTGTTTACCCTTACACATCATTAAACCTCCTCAGATAAATTATTTATAGTACTACCGTTATATTTGTTCATAGCCGTCTGAATCCCTGATGAAACCACCTCCCTGACCGCTAAGCAGGCTGTAGTAACAACCCCGGTCAAGCGTTTCATCTCTTCTCTGGAGAAGGGTTCGAGGACATGTCGTTCAGTCATTTCCTTGTCTTCCGGCTTTCCGATGCCTATGCGCACTCTCAGAAAGTCCGGGCTACCAAGATGCTGAATGATCGACAACAGCCCCTTATGCCCTCCATGACCACCGCCTGCCTTCAACCGTATGACGGAGAAAGGAAGATCGAGGTCATCATGAACGACTATGACGTCTTCGGGTTTTTCCATCTTATAAAAGTCAAAGAACCTTCGCACCGCTTCGCCACTCAGGTTCATGTATGACTGCGGCTTAACGAATATGACCTGAGTATCTTCAATCTTCCCTCTGCCGGAGAGGGCGGTAAACTTTTTTTGCTCCACGGGAATCTGAAGATCCAAAGCCAGATGATCAACAACCATGAATCCCGCGTTGTGGCGCCCTTTCTCGTAAAGCCTGCCGGGATTGCCGAGCCCAACTATCAATACCATTCGGTATTTATCCCCTGGCGACGCCGCAGATTGTCCGTTTCTTGCCTCTTATTCCTTAGCCTTGGTCTTGGCCTTCTGCTTCACAGCTTCCGGCTCTTTTGCTGCTCCTTCTTCCGTTTCCGGTTTCGCTTCTTCTCTGGCTACGGACATCATGGCCAGAATGGTGTCCTCTGATTCAAGGATAGTCATGCCTTCCGTAATGGGGAGATCCCTGATCCGTAATGCCTCGCCTGCCTTCAGGCCGCTGACGTCAACGGCAAAGTGATCAGGCAGTATGGAGGGCAGGCAGGAGATGGACACCTCTTTTTTCATGATCAGCAATTCACCGCCCTGCTTGACAACCTCCTGAGTACCTTCGAAATGTACGGGAACATCGACGGTCAATTTATGATCCATGCTGATTTCGTAAAAATCAATATGAATAATCTGTCCCGTCAGGCAATCTATCTGGATGTCTTTGATAATGGACATCCTGTCTGTTGACTTTCCCTCGTCCTCGATCTGCAGGTTGATGAATACATTCTCTTCCTTTTTCTTGAGAATGATTTTCATATCTGCGGCGCTGACAGTCAACATGAGCGATTCAGCCTTGGGGTTATAAAAAACGGCCGGGATCAGTCCGCTCGTACGAGCACGGCGGGCGGGTCCCTTTCCTGATGTCTTGCGGGCAGACGCCCTTAATGCTACGGCTTCCATGCGTGCCTCCTAAATGAAGAGTGAACTGACTGAATCATCATAATAAATCCTTCTTACCGCCTCGCTGAGGAGACCGGCTACAGAAAGAACCTTGACGCGTTTACAGGCCTTTGCCCCGTCATGAAGGGGAATTGTATCGGTGACGATGATTTCTTTTATGTCTGAGCTTTCGAGACGTTCAATGGCGGGTCCGGAGAGTACGGGATGGGTACAGCACACGGATACATCAAGCGCCCCGGCCTCTTTCAGTGCCTTGGCCGCCTGAACGACGGTACCGGCCGTGTCGATGAGGTCATCGAGAACGACTACCTTCTTACCAGCCACATTACCGATGATATTCATTACTTGAGCTTCATTCGGGCCTTCCCGCCGCTTGTCGATGATGGCAAGACCCACGCCCAGGCGGGTAGCAGAGGCCCGGGCCCGCACAACGCCCCCGGTATCAGGAGAAACGATCACGGTATTGGTGCGATAATCCTGCTTGATATAATCGAGAAGAACGGGGGTGGCAAAGAGGTTGTCCACAGGGATATTGAAAAAACCTTGAATCTGACCGGCATGAAGATCCATGGAAAGGACCCGGTTGGCCCCGGCCGTGGCGATCAGGTCGGCCACGAGTTTGGCCGAAATCGGTGCTCGGGGCGTCACTTTCCTGTCCTGACGGGCATAGCCGTAATAGG
>DMAT01000405.1:0-8161 GCA_003451635.1 Syntrophus sp. (in: bacteria)
TGGGTGGACCATGCCCAGGTTGAGATAGGAGAATTCCGGGAAGACGTCTTTGGTATAATTGTAAGGCATCCCGGCGGTGATGACTCCCACCTCGGTACTGTTAATCTCCATCCTGTTTTCACCAAAGGTCTCCCCATATTCCCGCAGTGCCTGCGTACGCTTTTCCACCTCCAAACGCCTGAGTCTGGCCATTGCCGGCACCATGACATACTTTGAAGGTGTGATGCGAATCTCCGTCTTGTCTTCCCCAGGCAGAGGATCTTCAATGATCACCACCGACTTGGAATGGGATACTCTGGTCGTGGTGCGCAGGAAAACAGGGGTATCAAACTTCTCGCTGAGGGCAAAGGCTATCTTAATGAATTCCTTCGCTTCCTGACTGTCCGCAGGTTCGAGCATGGGAATCTTAGCAAATTTTGCATAGTTGCGGTTATCCTGTTCGTTCTGGGAGCTGTGGAGAGAAGGGTCGTCGGCCGTGATGATGACCAGGGCGCCGTTAGTACCCGTATAACTTACCGTAAACAGGGGATCGGCAGCGACATTTACTCCGACATGCTTCATGGTGACAAGGGCTCTGGCGCCGGCCACTGCGGCACCGATCCCTACTTCGAGGGCGACTTTTTCATTGGGAGCCCACTCGGCGTAAACGCCGTCGTACTTTGAAAATTCCTCAAGTATTTCGGTGCTTGGCGTACCCGGATATCCGACTCCGAACCGTATGCCCCATTCATAAGCGCCTCTGGCGATGGCCTCATTTCCTGACATCAATACTTTCATAGATACGCTCCCCGCTGCTTTCTATCCAAGGATAGCAATTTTTCTTCCGATGATAAGCTTCATCGCCGGATCATTTGTTTTATCCAGTGATTTCTGGTAGTATTCGACAGCCTTTTTATTATCCTTCATGGCTTCATAGGTTCTGGCAAGATTTGCCAGAATATCTCCTGCAAAGGGCTTACCTGCCTTGGCGTTCAAGGCCATTTCGTAATGCGCCAAGGCGTTTTTATAATCCTTCTTCACTTCGTAGCAATTTCCCATGCCGTTGTGAACCAGGACGGTCAACTCGTTTTGACCTGACATTTCCTTGAGATATCCCTGGAAAGCCTTCAACGCCGCATCGATTTGACCGGCGTTGAGATAGGCGTTTCCGATCCGGTACCGGGCCAGTATAGCTGCCTCTGTGGATGGAAATTTCTCTACTACATCCTGCAGGGGTTTGACGGCGGCGGTTGCATCCAGACCAGCCATTCTAACCCGGATTGTCTCCATAACCGCCTTATTATAGAGGTTCATTGCCTTCGTTTCTTCCGTTTGCCGGTAGTAGGCCCACCCCCCTATCAATACGAACACTGCCAAAACGATGGTCGTTGCAACGGCGATATTTCGCTTATGGGTCAGGACGTAGTCCCTTACTTGCCCCAAGAGCACCTGTAGCTTGTCCGGTTCCGTTATTTCCTGTTTAGCCGCCTTATTTGACATGTCTCGCTCCTGTTTAATTATTCTATCTTGATAAATATATCCATCAGGTTGTAACCGGGACTAACTATCAATCCCGAAGTCTTGGCCGTTGTCTCTCCATAGGACAGCCCTGAACGGCGGTTTTCAGTAGTTACTGAAGAATATATAGCGAAGGGACTGGGGTCGGCGGCATGGGTGCGCATGATCAACGGTGTGGGATGGTCGCTAAGAACCATTACCCGCACATCGCCCATTTCATGTATCCCCTGGAGTACCGTACCGACGACCTTTTCATCGAAATCCTCGATGGCTTTGATCTTTCCTGACAAATTACCTTCATGGCCCATTTCATCCGGGGCCTCCACGTGAACAAAGACAAAATCCATTTCCCTGAGTGCGGCGAGGGCCTTTTGTGCCTTGCCGACATAATTGGTGTCCGTGTAGCCGGTTGCCCCTTCGACATGAATGGGGCTGAGACCGGCATAAATACCAATGCCATTGAGGAGATCCACCGCCGAGATTATCCCGCCGGTGATATGATAACGATCGGTAAGCTTGCCCATCCGGGGAGCCCTGCCCTGCCCCCATAACCAGATGGCATTGGCCGGCTTTTCTCCCCGGTTTATCCTGTCGAGATTAACAGGGTGCCTTGCCAGTACCCCTTTCGCCTCTTTCATCAGTGACTTGATTGCTCCGGAACCCTCTCCCCAGGGCAGATAAGCGTCTGTCCTTTGCCCGGTTATGTCATGGGGCGGCGTTGCAGTCATTTTCTCTTCACCGTTACGCCATACAAGCAGGTGGCGGTAACTAACCCCTGGAAAGAAATGATAATTCTTGTCTCCCAATTCACGGTCGAGGTCGCGGATGATCGCTGCCGCTTCGGCGCTGGCAATATGACCGGCGGTAAAATCATCCATGATCGGGTCATCCCCCCTGCCCAAGGTGATGAGATTGCAGCGGAAGGCGACATCCTGAGGACCAAGAACAATGCCCATGTTGGCTGCTTCCAGAGGACCACGACCGGAGTAACAGGTTCCCGGGTCGTAACCTAGGACGGTAAGATTGGCTACGTCGCTGCCCGGCTTGAAACCCTTGGGGATTGTATCTACCAGCCCCAGTGTCCCCTCTCTGGCCATGAAATCCATATTGACCGTCCGGGCTGCCTCCAGTGGCGTCTTGCCTCCCAGTTCATCCAGCGGGTAATCGGCCATCCCGTCACCCAGCAATACAATATACTTCATCAGAACCTCTCATCCTCGATGCGTATGAAAACGGTAGGTTCATGAACGATGTCCAATTGATCGATCCGCTTCAGGGCCTCCTGAACATCCCGCTCCCGGGCCTTATGGGTGGTCATCACCACGGGCACCGCGCCTTCTTCTTTACGTCCCTTCTGAATCACCGAGGCAATGCTGATATTCATCTCCCCTAGAATTCCGGCAATTTTGGAGAGTACGCCTGCCTTATCTGCGGCCATAAAACGGAAATAGTAATTCGTTTGAATCTCAGAAAATGGAACCAGACGGATATCGTCAATAATATCTTCCCCGAGAGATCGATATGGCACAAGACGGGATACATCCTGAAGAATTCCTCTCGATAGATCAACGATGTCGCTTAAGACGGCGCTCGCCGTGGGCATCATTCCCGCCCCCTGGCCATAGAGGAATACGGAGCCTGAGGCGCTGCCAATGATATGAAAGGCGTTATAATTACTGTTTACATTGGCCAGGATGTGATCGAAGGGGATCATTGTTGGATGAATACGCGCCTCCACAAGATCCCCCCGCTCAAATGCAAGAGCCAGCAGTTTGATTCGATAGCCGAACTCCCTGGCAAATTCGATATCCTGCCGGGTGATCCGGGAGATACCTTCCCGATAAATGTTTTCGATATCAACCCGCTTCCCGTAGGCAAGAGAAAGGGTAATAGCGAGCTTGTGGGCGGTATCGATGCCCTCGATGTCGAAAGTCGGATCAGCCTCGGCGAAGCCAAGGGCCTGCGCCTCTTTGAGCACGTCGGCAAAGGCTTTTCCCTCATCCGTCATTTTCGAAAGTATGTAGTTAGAGGTTCCGTTCATGATGGCCATGAGCGACTTGATCCGGTTGGCTACCAGAGATTCCTTGAGGGTCTTGATAATGGGGATCGTCCCACCGACGCTGGCCTCAAAGCGGAGATCCACCTTTTCCTTGTTCGCAGCCTGAAATATTTCGTTGCCATATGTAGCAATAAGCGCCTTGTTGGCCGTCACGACATGTTTTTTTCTGCGCATGGCCTCCATAATGAAGGTACGCGCCGGTTCATAGCCCCCCATGAGTTCGACAACTATTTGAATATCCGGATCTTCGAGAATATCCGTAGCTTTTGTCGTAAGTACGTCCGGCGCCACAGTCAAAACCCGGGGGGTTGTGATATCGAGATCGGCGATTTTCTTCAGGACGAGCCGTGCGCCGAGGCGTTTTTCAATTAGCTCACCGCTTTCCTGGAGCAGCTTGACTACCCCAACCCCGATGGTTCCGAATCCGATTAGCCCCAGTGAGATCTTTTTCATGAAAAGGTTTCCTGAATATTTTTCGTTCGTGTTTATAATAGACTACCGTTTTTGTCAAAATAAATTGCCGGTTGGAGGGAATAATTGACTTTCTCGGGGGATTGAGTTAAAAGATCAACGCTGCCTGTCGTGGGAGCAAATCTTCCTAATCCAATATGATCTCGTACCCGATAAAGGATGAAACAATGACTGCATCATATAAACAGGCCGGTGTGAACATTGACCAGGCCAATCTGTTTGTCGAAAAGATCAAGCCACTTGTGAAAACAACAACCCGAAAAGAAGTCATGAGCGGCCTTGGCGGCTTCGGCGGACTTTTCCATCTCGACTTGAAAAAGAACCCTGACCCTGTCCTTGTTTCCTCCACGGACGGCGTGGGAACCAAACTCAAGATCGCCCAGATGCTCGATAGGCATGATACGATCGGCATCGACCTGGTGGCGATGTGCGTCAATGACGTTATCGTTCAGGGCGCGGAGCCGCTTTTTTTCCTCGACTATTTGGCAACGGGAAGAATCCGCATGGAAACGAGTATCCAGATCATTACCGGTATCGTTAAGGGATGCCTTGATGCCGGCTGCGCCCTGATCGGCGGTGAGACGGCGGAGATGCCGGGATTTTACAAGGACGATGAGTATGATCTGGCCGGCTTCTCTGTCGGCGTCGTAAATGCCGATCGGATGATCGATGGTTCAGAGATCCGGGTCGGGGATCGTATCATCGGTATCGCCTCCAATGGCCTGCACAGTAACGGCTATTCCCTGGCCAGGAAGATAGTTTTCGAGATCGCCGCTCTCGACATCAAGGCCCATCCGGCCGGTCTCGAGTGTTCCATCGGAGAAGAGATGCTGAAGCCGACCCGGATCTACGTTAAGCCCCTCCTCAATCTTATAAAGAATTTTCATATTAAGGGTCTCGTTCATATCACGGGGGGCGGTTTTTTAGACAACATTCCCCGCATTGTACCCCTTCCCTGCAAGGCCGTGATTTACGCCGACAGCTGGTCCATCCCTCCCATTTTTACTCTTTTGAAGAAGTTGGGTAATGTGGATGAAATTGAGATGCTCCGTGTCTTCAACATGGGCGTCGGCATGATGATTATCGTCCCTGAGAAGGATGTTTCCGAGATAATGCATCGACTCGAAAAACTCGGTGAAAAGCCTTACTGTATCGGGCATATCGAAAAGCGCGATTCTGAAGAACCGCCGGTGATATTTACATACTCATGAAGAAAGTACTTTCTCTGGGCATCCTCGTTTCCGGCAGTGGCTCCAACCTCCAGTCCATAATTGACCATATTGAGAGTGGCAAGCTTGATGCGGTCATAAAGGTGGTCATCAGCAACAGCCCCGAGGCATACGCAGGGGAAAGATGCCGGCGTCATGACATTCCCTTTGTAGTCGTCAACCATATGGATTTCCCTTTGCGGGACGACTTCGATCAACATATGATCGATATTCTGCAATCCTGTGGCGTCGAGCTGGTAGTCATGGCGGGTTTTATGAGGATTCTGACCGCCTGTTTTTTGTCTTCCTTTCCCATGCGGATCATGAACATCCATCCCGCCCTCCTCCCTGCCTTTCCTGGGTTGCATGTGCAAAGAAAGGCCGTGGAGTATGGCGTCCGCTTTTCCGGTTGTACGGTCCATTTTGCCGACGACGGCGTGGATACCGGCCCAATCATCATTCAGGCCGTGGTTCCCGTTTATGAAGACGATGATGAGGTCAGTCTGGCACAACGCATCCTGAAAGAGGAACACAAGATCTATCCACAGGCCATTCAGTGGTACGCAGAGGGCAGGCTGGAAGTGAGAGGAAGGAAAGTGCGTCTCAGAGAAGCGGAGGCATTAATAAGCACACCGCAGTACAACCCATCCCTCACGGTACGATGAGTTAGAGGAGGAATAGTCCTATGACGCCAAACAATCCGAATTTCGACATCCAATCTCTGGGAGAGGCAACCATCCCCTCGCCCATCACTGTCAGCTACTTTACACCCGACACCAAGCGCATTCTTTACGATCATGATTTGAGCAGACTCTCGGAGCATTGCTGGGATAAAGGGCCGCCCGCGGCCATCGAAGTCGCAGGGCCAAGAGAAATGATCTACTACGATCCACCGAAAACCAAGGCGGCCATTGTTACCTGCGGCGGTTTGTGTCCGGGAATAAACGACGTTATTCGCGCCATTGTCATGGAACTTTCCCATCGTTACGGAGTAAGCAATATCGTCGGGATCAAGTATGGCTTCCAGGGTTTGATTCCAAGATACGGCCATGACATGCTGGATTTGACAACGGAACTTGTCAAGGATGTACATGCGGTGGGGGGAAGTATCCTGTCTTCATCCCGAGGAAAGCAGGACATCACAGAGATGGTCAATGTTCTCAAAAGGATGAATGTGGATATTTTTTTCTGCATTGGCGGCGACGGCACCATGCGGGCTACTGAGCTCATTACGGAAGAAATATTGAAAAGAAAACTCGAAATCAGTGTAATCGGCATTCCCAAAACAATCGACAACGATATCGGCTTTATCGAGAAGACCTTTGGCTTCGAAACAGCCTTTACGCACGCCGTAGACTCGATCAGAACCGCGCATGTCGAAGCCCGTGGTTATCAGAACGGCGTCGGCCTGGTTAAGCTGATGGGCCGTCAGTCGGGATATATCACGGCTAACGCATCGATTGCCTCGCAGGATGTTAATTTCTGTCTGATTCCTGAGATTCCGATCGATCTTGAGGGCGAGAATGGCTTTTATAAGCATCTTTTAGATCGTATTCAACGGAAAAATCATGCGGTAATTGTCGTTGCTGAAGGAGTTGGTGACCGTTTCTGCTCTCTCGATGAAAAAGACGTCTCGGGCAACCGCAAGTCAGGTGATATCGGGATTTTTCTGCGTGAAGGCATTGGCAGATACTTTAAGGAAAGAAAAGTGCCGGTAGCGCTTAAGTATATCGATCCCAGCTACATTATCCGCAGTTCATGCGCGATTCCTTCTGACAGCATTTTCTGCAACCAACTGGCGCAGAACGCGGTTCATGCCGGTATGGCCGGTAAAACCGGTATGCTGGTCGGTATCTGGAACAACTGTTTTACGCACGTTCCCATTGATATCGCCATTCGCAACCGCAAATTCATTGATCCCGAAAGCATGTTCTGGCTGAACGTACTGGAAACCACCGGCCAGCCTCGCTGGATGCAGAACATTCCACGCGTAACCGGCTAAGCGCTTAAGCCCCGCTGGTGGCTTCGGCGAGAAGCCTGATGCATTTTTTATGCAATTCGCTGTTGGTAGCGAGCAGTTCGTAATTGTCGAGCTGCATTTTGCTCCCGCAATTTTATAGTTCCATTCCGGGATGTTTCCTCTTCCTCGCTTTTGATTTGGGACTGGATTTTGCCATAATTAATAATGTTAAACTGGCGTTAGATAAATGCCGATAATAACTGTATGTACTAATTATTTGACGACATAAGTATGTTTTATGGGTAATTTTTCAGAGTCTGGTTTTTTGCTTATTGTTTCGTCAGAGAAATTCTGAACCAGCTGGCTGTCTTGAGCATCAGGCGATACTGTCATGGGCAATGAATTATTCGATATTGAGCGAGAAAGGAGACTTCTGTGTCCATTGTCATCGGAATGTCTCTTGAGCAAATCAGTGCACTGAGCACCTCTACTATCCGGGATTTTGTTGCTGCAGATTTCAGGGCCATGACAACTGAACAGGTTGGAGCATTAACTTCTTCTCAGATTGACAGCATCGAAACTCGCGATCTTGTAATACTTAGTACCGGCCAGATTCAGGCGCTGAATCTGTACAATAACAAGGGACTTCTTGCCAGCCAGGTAAAAGCTCTGTCTGTGCAACAGGTCAAGGCGCTCACCAGCAATCAAATTGCCACCTTTGACACTGAGGATATCAGGGCACTTTCTGCCAATCAAATCAAGGCTATTGATGCGTCAGATTTCACAATTCTGTCGACCGACCAGCTCCACGCCTTTTCGTCCGATCAACTTCGCGCTATAAGCGCTGCTCAGATCAAAGCGATGACCACTGATCAGATTGCCAGCATGAAAACTGCAGCCTTTGCTGCGCTGACAGCACTCCAGATTGCTGCTTTGACCACAGACCAGATAGCGAACCTGACGACT
>DMAT01000405.1:8229-8596 GCA_003451635.1 Syntrophus sp. (in: bacteria)
ATGGATACGCAGGATATCGCAGCGTTGTCGGCTGCTCAGATTGCCAGGATGACCACTGATCAAGTTGCGAATGGCTTGACAACCACTCAGTTTATAGCGTTGACTAATTCTCAGATATCGGCGCTGACCACCAGTCAGGTCGCGAATCTGACGACCGACCAGATTGTCGCCATGACTTCGAGTCAGATTAGGGCTCTTACTGCCTCTCAGATCAAGGCGTTGACCTCAGACCAGATTGCCAATCTTGAGACCGCAGATTTTGCGGCATTGGCCAGTTCTCAGATTGCTGCCATGACAACCGATCAAATAGCAAGCCTTTCATTCGACCGGATTGTAAGCTTCTCTACCGCTCAGGTTAAGGGTCTTA
>DMAT01000298.1 GCA_003451635.1 Syntrophus sp. (in: bacteria)
ACGGTTGACGCCTACACCCACCGCATCGGCCGCACCGGCCGGGCTGCAAAAACGGGTGATGCCTTTACCTTTATGACCCGTGAAGAGCGGGGATTCATCTGGGGCATCGAGAAGGCCCTCGGGGAAACGGTAGAAAAGAGGACCCTCCAGGACTTTAACTACGGCGTCCCGGCGCCGGCGGGAAATGATGGTGGTCATGACCGCCCGCGCCAGCAGCATCCGCCGGCAAGGCGAAAAACCTTTATGACCGTCCAGGGGAAAGCCGTTTTGCACCAGCCGACGGCTTCCGCAGGGGCGGCAAAACCGTCCTTCCCCAGTCGCGACCGGGAAAAGCGCTCCAGTCGATAAGATTTTCAAGCTCGCATAAGGATTTAGATATAAACTTTCGTCATTCCGGACCAAGTCCGGAATGACTTTTTTTATTATCTATGCATGCTCTGGATTCTTTCTTCCGAAGGCCCAAACAATTGCTTACACCCCACACCATAATAACCATTGACGATACTAACGCGACGTGATAGCATTGCCCCATGATCAAGACGTTCAGGAGCAAGGAAACGGAAAGGCTTTTCCATGGTCGTTTTTCTCCTAAACTGCCAGGGGACATTCAACGGATCGGACTCCGCAAGCTGACTCAGATCCACGGTGCGGCAACTCTTGAATTTCTCCGGGTTCCACCGTCAAACAGGCTTGAAAAACATTCTGGAGACCGGGGTGGCTTCTGGAGCATCCGCATAAACGATCAATGGAGAATTTGTTTCCAGTGGCAGGACGGGAATGCTTATGATGTAGAAATTGTTGATTATCATTGAAGGAGAGAGGCTATGAAGAGAGATATGGCGCCGATACATCCTGGCGAGATACTATCAGAAGATTTTTTGAAGCCCATGGAAATATCGCAATACCGGCTTGCCAAGTCGCTCGGCGTCTCTCAGCGGCGCATTGGTGAAATAATTGTGGGGAAAAGATCTATCACGGCGGATACGGCACTGCGGCTGGCCAAATATTTTGGGACGGACGCGCAAAGTTGGATGAATCTGCAAACCCATTACGATCTTGCAATAGCCCAGGAAACACTCGCGGAAAGGCTGGAAAAAGAGGTCGTGACATTCCAGGGCTTGACCTCCCAATAATCATAAGCGGAATTCATGATAGGCAGAATATGCGGAAGAGCCGCGGGAGAGGGAAGAGGTTGACGACGATGACGGATAAACTGATAACGGCGAAGGAAGCGGCCTCTTGGGTGAAAGATGGGATGCACCTCGGGGTGGGGGCGGGCATGACGATGAACCCCATGGCGGTAGTGCGGGAAATTATCCGACTGGGGGTGAGGGGTTTGACGCTGAGCCCGGTGCTTACGGGAGGATATGTGGCGGATCTCCTTATCGGCGCCGGATGCGTCGAGACGGTCCAGTTTCCCCAGATCGTCCTCGATGAATTCGGCCTGGCCCCCAATTTCCGACGGAAATGCGAGCGGGGCGAGCTCAAGCTCCTGGAGACGATCTGACCGGCCCTGCTCTTGGGACTCCAGGCTGGGGTCCATAATCTGCCGTTCATTCCTGTCCTTGGTTTCATGCATTCCGACCTGATGAAGGTGCGCCGGGACCTCAAAACAGTGCGCGATCCCTACTCCGGTAACGAGTATGTTGTCGTCTTACCGGTCATACCCGATATAGCCGTCATTCATGCCGCCAAAGGGAGCCGCAGCGGAGAGATCGTAACCGATGCGACGCGGAACGACCGGCTCCTAGCCATGGCGGCGAAGAAGACGATTGCCGTCGTGGAGGAACTGGTAGAGCCGGAAGCAGTTCTGCCCCGCCGTCAGGAGGTATTCGTTGCATCCGTCCATATCGACGCCGTGGTTCTGGCCCCGGTTGGGGCCCATCCGACGGCATGTCCGGGGATTTACGAAACCGACGCCGCCCATATCCGGGAATATGTTGTCGCTTCCAAGGATGAGCAGGGATTTGCCGCTTATCTGGAAAAATACATTTTCGGTCCCCAAAATCATGATCAATATCTTGAAGCCGCGAGTTTCCACAGGGGTGATAGCGGATCTTACATGTTAGGGAATCTCCCCGGGGGGAAATAGTCATGACGAAACCAACCATTCCCAATCAAGCGGTTCAACCTCAGGAAGTAATGATCAACGCCATTTCCAGACTGTTACGGGACGGCGAGTGGGTAGCGACGGGAACCCTGTCGCCCCTTCCGGCGGCGGCAGCGCTGTTGGCGAAAATGACCCATGCCCCCCACCTGACAACGCTCATTTACGGCGATCCCGATTTCCGTCTCTCCGAGGGCTTTCATGAGCTATTTGCCCTGGCTCAGAAAGGTAAAATCGACGTGTTTTTCCTTTCCGGTGTGCAGATCGACCAGCAGGGAAACATCAATCTTTCCATGCTGGGTGATTATAACCGCCCATCCGTCCGTCTGCCCGGCGGGGCCGGGTCGTCCATGCTTTCCGCTCTGGTCAGGCGGGTGATCCTCTTTACGACCGGCCGCAACCAGCGGCTTTTTGTTCCCAAGGTGGATTTT
>DMAT01000347.1 GCA_003451635.1 Syntrophus sp. (in: bacteria)
AGTTTTTTGCTGAAAACCCACAGTTTTCTTCCTTGCAAAGAAACCTGCTGGGTATCAAGGAGGGGGCGAAAAAGGAGGTCGGTTCCGTTTTTGTGAGCCTTCAGGGCTACGATTCCAAACTCGTGGCGGATTGGGTGAACGGCTTCATTTTGTTGGCCGAGAGAAAAACCATTGGTGATTTTTTTGATGGTATTGAAATAAAAATAGCCAATCAAAAAAAAGAGATAGAAAATCAGCTCCAGATAGGACGGGATTTTGCTGTCCAACGTCGACTGGACAAGATTGTCTTGCTGGAGGAACAGATCGCCATTGCCCGCGCTGCGATGATCTTTGAGCGGAATACCTCCAATTATGCAACGGTGGAGATCCAAAGAGTAGGAGAGACGTTGGTCACCGCGCAAGAGTCGCTGTACATGCGGGGTGTCAAGGAGCTAACAGCTGAAAAAGAAGAACTGGAAAAGCGAAAGAATGACGAACCGTTTATTGCCGGGTTCAGGGATAAACAGGAGAGTCTGGCGATACTGGATGCGGGCTTGAAACAGTTGAAGATGGCAAGGTCGATTGCCCATGCTGTTGCCGTTGATCAGCCTGCGCTTGAGACAAAAAGGCCGGTAAAACCGAGGCGGATTTTGGTATTGGCTTTAGGTGTTGTGTTGGGGGGGATGATAGGAGTTTTTGCCGTGTTTGCTATCAATCTTGTGCAAAAACAGAAGGCTAAAACCAAGGAGTGAGACCCGAATAGGATTCAGAATCATCATCTTCGAAGAGAAAAACAGAAAGGATGTTACTTTGAGGGTTTCTGCTTGCTCTATAATTAATGGGGCAGGCCTACAGAAAAAGGAAAAAATGAGCATACAAAAATCACTGATTCAGCGTTTTGTAAGTCGTCAAGCGGTGATTGCTATAGTAGGTTTGGGCTATGTCGGCCTGCCTCTCATGTTGCGTTTTCAAGCTGCAGGCTTCCGAGTACTGGGCATCGATATCGATCCCAGTAAAGTCGAAAAGCTCAATAACGGGAAAAGTTACATCGAACATATTCCTGCTGAAAAAATTGCCGCTGCCCGGCAACTGGGCTTTGAAGCCACCATCGATTTTAGCCGGGGCGTCGAAGCCGATGCCCTGATCATCTGCGTGCCCACCCCGCTCAACAAGAACCGCGAGCCGGATCTTTCTTACGTCACCGGCACCGTCGAAGCCCTGGCCCCCCATTTGCGTCTCGGCCAGGTGCTTTCCCTGGAGAGCACCACCTATCCCGGCACCACCGAGGAAGAACTGCTGCCCCGCGTCGAAAAGACTGGACTCAAGGTGGGGGAGGACTTTTTTCTGGTCTATTCGCCGGAGCGGGAAGACCCTGGTAGTAAGGATTTTAACCCCGGCAATATACCCAAGGTCATTGGTGGCCACACTGCTGCCTGCCTTGAAGTCGGTACCGCTCTTTATGCCGTAGCCATCGACCAACTGGTGCCTGTCAGCTCCACCAAGGCGGCGGAGATGACAAAGCTGCTGGAAAACATTCACCGGGCTGTTAATATTGGCCTTGTAAACGAGCTGAAAATTGTCTGCGATCGAATGGGGATCGATATTTACGAGGTCATCCGTGCTGCCGCCACCAAGCCCTTCGGTTTCGTGGCATATTATCCCGGTCCGGGCCTGGGCGGCCACTGCATCCCCATCGACCCGTTCTACCTCACCTCCAAGGCCCGGGAATACGACATCTCCACCCGGTTCATCGAACTGGCCGGCGAGGTGAACACGGCCATGCCCTACTTTGTGGTCCAGCGGGTCATGGACGCCCTCAACGAACACGGAAAAGCCCTCAAAGGCGCACAGATCCTGGTCCTGGGCGCGGCCTACAAAAAAAACGTGGATGATGACAGAGAATCCCCGTCCTACAAGCTCATGGACCTGCTCATGGAAAAAGGCGCGGCCGTGTCCTACAGCGACCCCCACATCCCGGCCCTGCGCGCCGGCCGCAAATACGACTTCGGCCTGACCAGCACGCCTTTGACCCAACAGACCCTGGCCGCCGCCGACTGCGTTTTGATCGCCACCGACCACGACGCCTTTGACTACCCGTTCATCCTGGCCCACGCGCCCCTGATCGTGGACACCCGCAACGTCTACCCCGGCCCCTCCCCCAGGGTCTTTCCCGCATAAAACGGGGTCAGGCCTGCGTTATTGTCGTTATTTCGGCCCTTTGCAATAACGACAATAACGCAGGCCTGACCGTATAAAACAAAAGTGCAATGGAAAATAATGTCAGACCACTCTCCGAAATGAGCTCCGTGGTTAAAGGGTTTGCTTCTGTCCGCCAAAGCCGTATTTATGTTACTCAGGAACATAGAAACCAGGCAAACCAGATTGCCTTGAAATATGAATTCAAAACCAAAGGGGTGTAACAATGCAGACAACGCCTTGGCAAAATTATGCTTTGATCACATACCTTGCCGGCCGGGCACCGGAAATGAACCTGGGAAAAACAAAACTTCAGAAACTGATCTATTTTCTCAAGACGGTGAAAAACATCCCGCTGGATTATTCTTATCGGTTTTATACATATGGACCATATTGTGATGAACTTGCCGGTGATCTCAGTTATTTGTCTGCGGTTGATGCCCTGGAGATCTCTTTTGACGCCGGAAGATTCGGATATGCAGTGCGTAAAGGGAAACATGCAGTTATACCCACCCCCCACCAAACAACTACAATAACGCAGGCCTGATAATCAAAACGGCCATTGATGACCCCGAACATTGACTTTGTGGCGTTAGATTCATACAATACACATTATCTAATACGCTGAAGACATGGAGGGGAAACATGTTAATAACCTATACAGCCAAGTATACCAAACTGGAAAACGGCTACATGGGACAACTTCTGGAATGGCCCGAAGTGATTACAGAAGGTAATACGCTTGAAGATTGCCGCCTGATGTTAAAAGATGCCTTAGAGGAAATGATTGCAGCGTATAAAGAACTAAAAATGGAAATTCCCCGGGCCGGTTGTTTGATGGAACAGTTACCGGTAGAGGTGGAAAGTGTCAGTCAAACGGCGTGATCTTGTGAAATTTTTTGAACAGAATGGTTTTTATCTTTTGAGAGAAGGCGGTAACCATTCAATTGATACCAATGGAATGAAAGTGATACCAGTTAAGAGACACAGAACATTTGATCGCATTACTGCGAACGCCCTGTGCAAACAAGCCGGCATTACCCCTAAATTCTAACGCCAACCCCCCAATAACGACAATAACCCAAGGTCACACGTAAGCAAAGTCCGACCCCGAAATACGGACTTTGTGTTCAGCGGCCGCCACTGCAAACCCTACCGGCCCGATGATCCGCCTGATCCGGAATTGGATAAATCATCCTTCTGGCAGAAACTGGAGATAACACCGTTGCACTGGCATGCGCATCTCAGATCCATGGTGAAAG
>DMAT01000376.1 GCA_003451635.1 Syntrophus sp. (in: bacteria)
TTTAAAAAACGCTATGGAAACATCCCCCGAAGGATATTTGGGGCGAAGTCGGCATAAAACGCAGGGACATCCGTGTATGGCAATCGATGCAAACAGTCACCTACTCCCGGGAAGCAAGCCGCCGGGGCGAATCGGCATGTTGCTGACAAGACCGTTCGCCTATTTTGGCCGGGTTACAATCAATTGGGTCGGTAATTTAGGCGCTTCGGCCATTTTCCTCATCCTGGCATTCCTGAAAATTCTCCACCCCAAGCAGTGGGCAAAGATCATTCAGCAGATTTATTATATCGGGGCCAGTTCCACGATGATAATCATGCTGGTCAGCCTGTTTACCGGCATGGTTCTGGGCCTGCAATCCTACACGACCCTGCTCAAATTCGGCGCCCAGGGGGCGCTGGGAACACTGGTCGCCCTGACGCTGGTCAGGGAATTGGGGCCCGTGCTGACGGCCATTATGATCGCCGCAAGGGCAGGTTCAGCCATCACCGCCGAGATCGGCATTCAACGCATCTCCGAACAGATTGACGCCCTGGACACCATGCGGATCGATCCGCTCCGCTACCTCATCAGCCCGAGAATTGCCGCAGCCATCATCAGCTTTCCCATCCTCACGGCGGTGTTCGACATCGTCGGCATCCTCGGCGGCTACATATCCGGGGTCCTGCTTTTGGGGGCAAATGCCGGCACCTATTTGTATCGCGTTCAGGCCAGCATGGACATGAAAGATGTCATGGACGGTTTCATCAAGTCGATTGTTTTCGCCGTCATCGTCTCTACCGTCTGCTGTTACCAGGGCTATTTCGCCCACATGCGCACGGACAGCCATGGCGCCAAGGCCGTCGGCATGTCCACAACGTCGGCCGTAGTGATCTCCTGCGTCCTGATCCTGGTGTCAGATTACATTGTGACATCGCTACTCATGCGAGGATAACCCCATGGACGCCCCGTTGATCGAATTCAAGGATGTTACCAAGCGCTTCGGCTCCCGGACGATCCTTGAGAAAATTAATTTAAAAATCTACGCGGGACAGGTCACAACCATTATCGGCCTCAGCGGCTCGGGTAAGAGTGTGCTCCTCAAGCATATCATCGGCCTCCTCAAGCCGGATGAGGGGACGATCCTCTTTCAGGGCGAACCCATAAATGAAATGAAAAAGTCGGAGCGGATGGCCAAACATGCACAGATAAGCTACATGTTTCAGGACAATGCCCTCTTCGATTCCTTGACGGTCTACGAAAATATCGCCCTCCCCCTCCGGGAGACGACGAAACTGGACAAAGCTGAAATCGACCGACGGGTAATGGCCAGACTCGAACAAACGGAACTTAAAGATGCGGCCAATAAGTATCCCTCGGAAATGTCCGGGGGCATGCAGAAGCGCGCCGCCCTGGCCCGGGCGCTGGTTACGGACCCGAGCATCGTCCTATTCGATGAACCGACATCGGGACAGGATCCCGTCCGGAAGAATGCCATCCTGGGCATGATTGCCCAGTATCAGAGGAAATTCGGGTTTACGGCGATCATGGTCAGTCACGAAATACCGGATGTTTATTTTATCTCCAACCGCATTCTGGCGCTCTATGAGCGGGCCATCGTCTTCCAGGGCTCGCCGGAAGAGCTGGAAAATTTCGACCACCCCTTCAAGGATGAAGTCATCCGCAGCCTGGAGGGGCTTCAGCAGGAATTGACGGGGCTCTATTCCAAGCGACAGTTCAAGGTCATGCACCATGCCCAGCTAACCCAGCGGGAACGGGGGGAAACTTATACCATGGTGGTCTTCACAATGGACGATATGGGTGTCGCCATGACCGGTTCAAGCCATGAGGCGGCGAATAAGACCATCCGGAGCATGGGAAGATATATCGATAAGCACTTCG
This sequence comes from Syntrophus sp. (in: bacteria), assembly GCA_003451635.1. Taxonomy (GTDB): domain Bacteria; phylum Desulfobacterota; class Syntrophia; order Syntrophales; family UBA8958; genus UBA8958. The sequence continues at coordinate 1,879 of DMAT01000376.1, forward strand.
GCGCCATTGGGGGCTTTTCCACACGACGCAACACCAACCAGTTTGTTACGGTGCTCCCCTATTCGGACCTGACGGAAGCGCAAAACATCCTTAAGGATTTTGCCCATGATTTCCAGGAACGAGGCCTGCAGGATAATTTTGAGGGCCCGGAAAGGCGGAAAGCCTCGGGAAGTTGCATCGAACTCGTCATCCGGGCGGGAATAGCCCAGGGTCAGCCGTTTGCTGAAATAGAGGCCGTCATCGATGAGGCAAAATCAAATCAAGAAGAAATCGCCCGCCTGCGGTGCGATGTAAGGGGGTAGGTCAATGAAAAAATACACCATGGAAACCACTGTTGGCATTTTTCTCGTCTTCGGGCTCCTCTGCATTGGGTATATGACGGTCAAACTTGGTCATATTTCCCTCCTTGGCGACAACGCCTATTCGCTGTTTGCCCGCTTCACGACCGTAACCGGCCTGAGAGCCGGGAGCGTGGTCTATATTTCAGGCATTGAGGTCGGGCGTGTCGAGCGGCTCACCATGGACCAGGAAAACCAGAAGGCCATCGTGGAGCTTCGCATCCGGAATGATATCAAGGTTTATGATGATGCCATGGCCTCCATTAAAACGGAGGGATTGATCGGCGACATGTATCTCAGCATCGACCCCGGCGGCGGCGGCTCACTCCTTATGCCCGGAGGAACCATTACGGAAACGCAACCCCCCCTGGATATCGCCGGCCTCGTCAGCAAATATGCCTTTGGCGACGTGAAGAAACCGGATGATACTAACGAAACCAAGAAAGGAAAACCATGAGGAGACCTCTTACCTTTGCAGTAACAATGCTGATTATCTTGCTGTTCAATCTGGCGGCGTACGCCGGCGTGCCCTCGGATACGGTTCAGGCCAACGTGAACAAGGTGCTGGATGTGTTGCGCGATCCGAAGCTCAAGGGCGAATCGGCCAAAGAGATCAAAAAGAAAAAGCTTCGCGCCATCTATGAACAAATGTTCGATGATGTCGAACTCGGGAAGCGGACCCTGGCCAGGAACTGGAACAGACTGAGCGTAGCCCAGCGTCAGGAATTCGTCATCCTCTTCCGGCAGGTCCTGGAGAAGGCCTACATTGACAGAATCCTTGCCTACACCAACGAAAAAATTGTTTATGAGCGGGAAACAATGGTCTCGGGAACCTTGGCGGAGGTACAAACGAAAGTTATCACCTCCTCGAAGGAGATACCCATTACTTACAAGGTGATCCTGAAAGACGGCTCCTGGAAGGTATATGACGTGAATGTCGAGAACGTGAGCCTGGTACTGAATTATCGTACCCAGTTCAGTGACATTCTAGAAAAAAATAAACCCGAACAGCTCCTTGAGATCCTGCGGAAGAAAGTGAAGGGGCAATAGTGCCACAAAAAGCAGTTCCGTCCATGAAATCTTATCTGTTTGGGGTTGCACTTTTTTGTGTTGTCCTCGCGGCGGGATGCGCCCACAAGCCCTCCGTCGTCTCCGACCCGGCGTCATCCGCTGCCGCCCCCCCGGCCCAGCAGGTTATGGCCGCTCCCAAAGCGGAGCCGAGCCCGCCACCATCCCCGGAAGTATCGGTCAAGGCGGTCAGCGGCAACCTTGATGACTATCAGGACATCGAAGATCCCGACAAGGGGAAAGAGGTAGAAAAGGTCACCATTGCTGATCCCCTGGAACCGTTCAACCGGGCCATGTTTCAGTTCAACGACAAGCTGTACTTCTGGTTCCTCAAGCCCGTCGCCCAAGGGTATAGCAAAGTGGTTCCCGAGCCGGCACGGGTCGGCGTCAGCAACTTCTATACGAATCTCAGTTTCCCGATCCGTTTTGTCAATTCCCTGCTTCAGGCAAACTTTGCGGGAGCGGCTTCCGAACTTGGCCGCTTCATCATCAATACCGTCTGGGGCATCGGGGGACTCCTTGATCCGGCGGCGAGCAAGGAGATCGATCTTAAAAAACAACCGGCGGATTTCGGTCAAACTTTGGGGATTTACGGCGTGGGCCAGGGTTTCTATATCCATTGGCCCCTATTGGGACCCTCCAGTCCCAGAGATACCGTGGGGATAGTTGGCGACATATTCCTCTATCCCTCCATCTATCTTGGCCCTTGGGAAGTCTGGGCAGGCTCCCGGGTATACGAAAGGTTTAACGACACTTCCCTGCGGATCGGCGACTATGAAGCTCTGAAAGAGGCCGCCATTGATCCCTATGTGGCAGTCCGTGACGCCTATGTCCAGTATCGGCTGAATATGGTCAAACATAAAGGCGGTCCACCTCCTCCGGGGGTCAAGGGGTTGCTGGAAAATAATTGAAACGGAAAGGACGAATGCATAATACGAAAACTCTCAGGGTCATGGTAATCTCCATAATCATCATGCTCACAATTCAGGGAACGGCCGCCGCGAGCGGACCATTCGGACCGCCCCAACCCGTTTCGAGACCGGCGGGAGGCTTGCATACGGGCTTTGGTTACTGGCTTCAGGAGGATAAACTCAAGAATAGTAACGAAGAATACATCAGCCGGCAACAGCAGATTTATTCCGAGCTTGGCTACGGCTTTCAAAAAAACTGGGACCTCTTCGCCAGGGTCGGGTTATCGGGCCTGAAGCTTTTCGATGCCTTCAGTCCGGCAACCACGGCGACGACGACGTCCAAGAATGATTTTTCAGAGAACTGGAAATTTTTCACGACCTTGGGGGCAAAAGGTTTTTATCCCGTCCATCCTGCCTTCGGCATCGGCGCTTTTGTCCAGGGGAGCTATTATTTCAGTGACTTCACGGACAACACCACGGGAACCCGGAACGGCGCCCCCTTTACGATCGAACTCGGACTGAAGAACCTCTGGGACATCAGCGCCGGCATCGGCTTTCAGGCCACCATCCCCTGGGGCGTCAACCTGTATGTCGGTCCCTATATCTACTACACGGAAACAAAGGCAGCACCGTCGGCAAATATCACGGGCCTGGCCCTCACCGCGGGGGAGACAACCCTTAAAAACAATGCCCTCTTCGGCGGCTTTGCCGGCATCGACGCGCCGCTGTCCAGGGGATTCCGTCTGCAAATAGAAGGGAAATATGCCGACAGATTATCAGGCGGCGCCGCGATTACCTATTCCTACTAAAATCCATGCCCGCAGGCGGGCACAACGAATCATGATTATTCCCCGGCGAATGAGGATTTCCCGACCCTCGGTTATGATTTTCAGCCATTCGCAACCCCATCTTGATTACTCGCTGCGATGAAATAAACATTTGTTGACCTCTTCCCGACGCCCTCCAATACATATCGTTGTTCACCAGGTTCATGCGCACCTTTGATTTGATCAATCTCCTGAATTGAATGATTGTCATAATTGATGTCTTTTTTTGACTTGACAATGGCAATGCTAATAGTTATAATTACTAAAAAGGAACAATTACACAAAACGAATGGACAAAAAGCCGATGCAATCCCTGGAAAAAATATTAAATGACTTTG
>DMAT01000171.1 GCA_003451635.1 Syntrophus sp. (in: bacteria)
TATCCACATCTTCAGTTGTAACGACCAGCGACTCCTTGAGGTTCATTTGGGCATCCAGCACTACCATGGCGGTCATGAGCTTGGTGATGGAGGCGATGGGAACGACCGCCGCCGCATGCTTCTGCACCAGGAATTCACCCGTCCGCTGGTCTTCCACCAATGCCGAGGCAGAGCGGAGAACGAGATGCTGGGGCGCCCGGGTGACGCCAATGGACGCATAATGCCTGTGGGCAGCCGGGGACTTCGATGTTTTTGCAAATCCCTGCCCCCCCGGAACCATCAGGACCACCATACCCAAAAGGCTCCACATGATCGTCCTTCCATATCTGTGCGCCATTATCTCTCCTTAACCTTGAAGATGCCGACGCCTCGGCATCACGGGAATCATTAATTACGCGGTCTGTAGCCTTTTAGGCTCCGCACCTCGACCCGTGAATAGGAGAACCTCGGGGGTTGCATGCATTTTCAGGCGTAATTATGCATAGTTTCCAGCATTAGTCAACAAACTTCTTTAGGTGACAGGCAAAAATTAAAGAATATTAAGGATATCTTTTGCCTGCCAATGCAAATAACCCGTCATCATTGAGTCTACCGTTGCCCAGAACATCCAGTCACCAATGTGCAATTTTTCTTGACGGCATATCGCCGTCCTTCTATAGTGATAAAAAACAATATGTTTCTGCAATGCTAGTCCCGGAGAGCGTGATGGTCCCTTTTGCGGTCATAATAATGTTGGCAGTTGTTTTGCTTTGCGGGATTCTCTATGTTCTTTTGCGCGGGCTCCCAGGGGAAAGCAAAAAGCCGGCAAGGACCGGCGACGCCCGGCCGTCAACCAAAGATATGCCTGCCCAGGGCGATGATGACCGTGGGATCGATCATGCGTCCGTCCCTCCTTACGGCGATCCGGGAGACAGCGCCCCATCTCTTCAGGCCTGCCTCACAAAAGGCATGGCCCTGGTCTTCGCCGTTGAGGACCCGCCAACGGGAAACGGGTCGTCATTGCTCAAACTCGACGACATCGGCGACGAGGTGAGACAAAAGGTTTTATCACATCTTGGGTCCCTTAAGAATTTTGACACCCTTCACAAACTTCAGAGGATGGTAGGTGATCCTCAGGCGGCAATGGCCGAGCTTTCCCGGATGATAACCGGCGATCCGATGTTGACGGCCAAGATTCTCAGGGTGGCTAACTCGCCTTATTACGGCATGGAGCAAAAACTCAATTCCATCAGTCACGCCATCATGATTATCGGTTTGGCCAATCTGAAGGGCATCATTTACAGCGAAGGTATCCTCAACATCTTGAATGAAAAGAGTTTCCATCGCGATCCGACCATGCATACCCTCTGGCAGCATGCGAATTATACGGCCATCTGCGCCTCCTATCTTGGTTATCTCTTCAGAGATCTGAACCAGGGGACCCTCTTCACTCTGGGCATTCTTCACGACATCGGAAAATTTCTCATGATGAAACTACCGCCCCTTCCGCAGAATGATCTGGCCCCGGCCGGAACCTATTCGCCATCTTGGACGCTGGAAGAGGAGGAGGATATTTACGGGATCAATCACGCCCTCGTCGGGAGGCTGGCTCTTCAGCACTGGGGGTTATCGGACTTGATGGTTGAGACTGTCAGCCTTCACCACATCCCCGGCTATCTTAACCGGGACGAGCTTGGGATGGATCACGAAGCCTTGCAATACCTGCTCGTTCTTTTTCTCGCCGACCAAGCCGCTTGCCTGATCGCCGACGAGAGCAAAGGCGCTGACACAGGGGGGGGCACTCACATCGAACGCTTACATCCATCCTACCATGGTCTGATCGACCGGAAAAAGCTCCAGCAACTGCTCATCGACCGGTCCCTCCTGGGGCAGCTACGGGAGGCGGAGGCGATTGCAGGGGCCTCGCTGTAGGTTAAGAAACAACAAATTAGGGCGTTTGCTCGCATGGGGCATATGTTTTAATAAAGGGGCAGCACCGACCCTTTGAAGAAAAGGGCGAAAGCGCCGAGTCCGCCAAGGAGAGCCCCCAAGGCCAGACATTTATTCATCTTCGGGAAATTCGCGGCAAAAATGATCAGGATGCACAGACCGAAGGCCAGGCAAAAGGGACAGTAAGTATCATGGACCATCTGAAAGCGGAGGAGGAGAATTTCCCCGCCCAGGGCGCCGGAAAGCATCATGGTCCGCAAATGACTGACCGGGATCGCATAACGGGAAACGGGAGGCAGGTTCAGCGCCAGGAGCACCGACATAAAGAGGATCCCGACATATTTTAAATCGACGCCCCAAAAAGTACCCCGCAGAGAGGAGCAGGAGGTGTCGCAGACCTCATAGAAGACCATCAGCCCGATGCCGATGATGGGAAAGATCAGATTGACTATTTTCAAGAGCTTATCCCCTTTCATCCACTGAATCCCCGGCAATGCACCATGTTAAGAATCGCCCCCCATTATTGCAGATGCTTGAGGGCCTTGAGAATGTCCTGAACGCCGACAAATACCTCCCTCTTAACCCCTCTGATAATGACGCAGGTCGGCGTGGAATTGATGCCATCCTCTGTGATCAGGGCGTTGTAGCGGTTAAAGGCGGGTTTAGGGTCAAAGACTGCGAAGGGTATCCCCTTGCTTTTGAAGA
>DMAT01000368.1 GCA_003451635.1 Syntrophus sp. (in: bacteria)
TCTGCCCGGTCCGCCCGGCGCAGAGTTTCAGAAACTTCTCGAAAAGACTCAGATCCTTGATGGCGACGAGTTGCCGGATGTCTCGTTCCACGTAAGTAGCCACGTAGTCTCCCATGGCCTGGGTAAAATCCAGATGCTGGGCGTGGATGCGGGGATAGAACCCGCTCAGGATCAGGCGGTCGATAGCCGCAGGCGTGTTTTCCACCTGGATTTCGGCGAGGCTGAGGGGCAGCAGCCTAAGCAGCGCCGTTCTACCGGCGAGAGACTGGCTGATCGTGTTCAGGACTTCAAACTGCTGGCTTCCCGTCAGGATGAAAAGGCCCGCACCCTGCTTTTCATCGACGATCCCCTGGATATAGGATAACAGATGGGGGGCTCGTTGAATCTCATCCAGGATGACTCCTGTCTGGTAACGATTTAAAAAGCCCCGTGGATCGTCCAGTGCATACTGCCGAATGTCCGGAATCTCCAGATTTTCGTAGGGCATCTCCGGAAAGGCCATGCGGCAAAGGGTGGTTTTACCGCTCTGCCGCGGTCCCGTGATGGTTACAACCGGGTATTTCGCGACCAGGTTTTTAAAAACCGGTTCAATCGTGCGTGAGATCATGGGAGATAGTTTAGGACAATTTCTTGCAAATTGCAAGTTGCATATTCATATTGCAAGAAAATAAGGCCTGGTAAGACGGGAGGGGCAGCTATATTTTCAGGATGGACCGCGCTTCTGCGGGTGAGGCGATCTCCCGGCCGTATTCCCGGCAGATGCGGACGACCCGTTCGACCAGTTCGGCGTTGGTTTTTGCCAGCACTCCCCGGCGCAGGTAAATGCTGTCCTCCATGCCCACCCGGATATGGCCGCCCATAATCAGGGCCATCATGGCCATAGGCAACTGTCCTGCCCCGATCCCGATATTGGACCAGGTGGCTTCCGGGGGGAGGTATTCGTAGATATGCAGGAAAGCCTTTGGCGTCGCCGGGGCGCCCCAGGGGGTTCCCAGGACAAACTGAAAGTGAAGGGGATCGGCGAGTTTTCCCTCCTGATGCATCCGCAGGGTGGTCATCATCATGCCCAGATCGAAGATCTCAATTTCCGGTTTAACACCGGCGGCCGCCATCATCGCAGCGGCTTGATCGAGAAAATCCGGCGTGTTGATAAAAACATTTCCCCCGAGGTTGATGGAACCGGCGTCGAAAGATGCCAACTCCGGTTTGAGGGACAGGGGAGCGAGACGATCTTCAATAGGGAGATTACGCCCCGGGATGCCGCTGGTTGTGAGGCTGAGGATCAGATCCGTTTTTTCCCGGATCGGCTCGACAGCCTGACGGAAAAGCTCGATATCCTGGCTGCCCAGACCCGTTTCAGGGTCCCGGACGTGGAGATGGACGACGGACGCCCCGGCCTGCCAGGCCTCGATGGCCGATTGGGAGATCTCTTCCGGGGTGATGGGGATATAAGGGGCTACATCCCGCATCATGCGGCTGCCGGTAATGGCGGCGGTGATGATTACTTTTTCCATTTATTAAATATCGAGTTCTTTTGAAATATCCCCGATGGCCTCGTCAAGGATGGCCACAAGCTGATCGATCTGTGCCTCCGTGATGATGAAGGGTGGCGCGAGCAAGGCATGATCGCCCCGCATGCCGTCGGCGCCCCCGCCGCCCGGATAAACAATCAGCCCCTTGTCAAAGGCAAGGTTGCTTACGAGGGCATTGATCTTCAGGGCGGGATCGAAGGTTTCCTTCGTTTCCCGACTACGGACGAATTCCACGCCGGCGAAAAGCCCCAGACCCCTGACGTCCCCCACGATGGGATGCCTGTATAGAAATTTCAGCTTTTCAAGTAGATATGCACCCATCTTTGCGGACCGGGTGACCAGATCATGACGGTCGATGTAATCAAGGACGGCAATCCCCGTGGCGCAGGCCAGGGGGTTCTGGCTGTACGTATGGCCGTGGACGAAATTTCCGTTTCCATTTTTGATGGCCCCGTGGATGGCCTCGGTAGTAATGACGCCGAAAACAGGGTAATATCCCGCCCCTAGTCCCTTGGCACAGACGATCATGTCGGGGGCAACCCCCCAGTGCTCTATGGCGAAGTTACGCCCCGTCCGGCCGATGCCGGTCATGACCTCATCAACGATCAACAGGACGTCATAGCGGTCGCATATTTCCCGGATTTTCTGAAAATAGCCGTCTTTGGGAACCAGGGCACCGGCCGTGGCTCCCACGACCGGTTCGGCCATAAAGGCGGATACGGAATCGGGACCCTCATAAAGGATCATCTTTTCCAGGTCGTCGGCGCATTCGAGATCACAGCTTTCCGGCTTCCGGCCAAAGGGACATCGGTAGCAGTAAGCCGGGACGATGTGAGGCGTATGCTGGATCAGGGGCTGGTAATAGCGCCGTCGCCCCGTATGGCCGCTCAAGGCCAGGGCACCCAGGGTATTGCCGTGGTAGCTCGTCCAGCGGGATATAACCTTGAATTTAGTGTGCTTGCCACGGTCTACCTGATATTGGCGGGCCATCTTGACGGCCGTTTCNNTTCCGATCCTCCGGATAGGAAATAAACCCGATTCATGCCCGCCGGTGAGATGTTGACTAGCCTTCCCGCAAGTTCGACGGCGGCCGGGGAGGTGAACTGGGAGCCATGGGAAAAGGCCACCTTGCCTAACTGTGAAAGCATGGCCTCTTCAATCTCCCGGAGGCCATGCCCGAGGGCGGCGACTACCGCCCCGCCCGAACCGTCTAGGTAGGCCTTCCCTTCCGTGTCATAGAGATAGACACCCGCACCGCGCTGGACGGAGGGATAGAAACGATTAAGATTCCGGTAAAAGACGTGATCCTGATTCGGTTCTCTCTTCATGTTTCCTATTTTGCGTAACGGGTTCTCAAGTTGGACAACCCCTTGAAATGCTTTCTCTCCTCTTCGATCACGTCGTCGATGACGGCATGTTCATTTGCAGAAACAAAGCGTTTGATTTCGTGGTAATAGAGGATGGAATCAAGCTCCCGCTGCATAGCGAAATCAATTGCCGCCAGGGTATCCTTTATCTTGGCCAGCTCCGCTTCCAGCATCCCCTTCTTGAAGATGATCTTGTTGTCCACGTAATCGTGCAGATAGGCGGCATATTCCCCATCGTATGTTTCCGGGGGGGTGTCCTTGTCCATGGCGGCGAAGATCCTGGAGAAGGTTTTTTTGTGCTGAAGTTCTGCGTCCGCCAGATTGCTGAATATCTTCTTTGCATCCTCGTCCTTGGCCAACTGCATTGCATAGCGGTAGAAATGTTCCCCGTTCTCCTCGATACGCACGGCAATTTCCACAATGTCACTGCCTTTAAAAGCGCTCATCTTAAACCTCCTTGAGAATAAATTTATTAAATAAATATATCATTAAGCTAAAGTTAAAATCATCTATTTAGGACTTCCACAGCTAATATATAAAGGAATACTGCTCCTTTCACAACCACTTTTTTCTTCTGAAAAAGTGGACCATGGAGAGGGCGACAGTAATCATGACTCCCAAGATCATGAAATATCCCCAATGCCATTCCAGCTCTGGCATGTATTTGAAGTTCATGCCGTAAACCCCGGCCAGAAAAGTCAGGGGCATGAAGATCGTGGCAATAATGGTCAGCACCTTCATCACCTCATTTAGCCGGTTGCTCACCGAAGACAGATAGATGTCCAGCATGCCGGAGAGCATGTCACGGTAGGTTTCCACGGTATCAATAATCTGGATGGTATGATCATAGACGTCTTTCAAGTACAGACCGGTTGCGGCGTCCATGAGGGGCGAATCGGTTCGCTGGAGGGCGCTGATGGTTTCTCGCAGCGGCCAGACGGACTTTCTCAGATAAAGCATCTCCCGTTTGATGATCTGGATGGCATGCAGGGTGTCCCGCTCCGGGCGGGTGACAAGTTGCTCTTCCAGGGTCTCGATATTCTCTCCCAACTTTTCGAGAAGGATGAAATACTGATCAATAATGGCGTCGATAATGCTGTAGGCCAGGTAATCGGCTCCGGACTTTCTGATCCTGCCCCCGGTGGCGCGGATTCTTTCCCGGATCGGTTCCATGAGGGGGCTTTGCTTTTCCTGGAAGGAGATGAGAAAATGGTGACCGAAGATAACGCTGATCTGTTCGGGAAGCAGCTGGCCTCCCGCTTCCGGTGGCAAGGAGAAGTCCTTCAGGACGATGTAGATATATTTGCCGAAGTCCTCCATTTTAGGGCGCTGGTCGGTATAGAGGATGTCTTCCAGGGTCAGGGGATGGAGATGATACAGGGCTCCCAACT
>DMAT01000145.1 GCA_003451635.1 Syntrophus sp. (in: bacteria)
ATCATTGGCATCCTCGGAAACGACGATGTTGATTCCCTTGGCCGTATCCATGACGGACCCCCCGCCCACGGCAATAAGGGCATCGCAGCCCTGTTCCCGGTAAAGGGCGGCCAGGCGGTTGACAACGCGCAGATCCGAATCGGGAGGAACATCATCGGCGACGGCCCCGATGGTCAGTTGGTCCTTGACGGCCTCCAGCACGATATCGACCAGGCCCGCTCCGGCGACGCCTTTGTCCGTTACAATCATCGGTCGCGAGGCATGGAGGGTTTGAAGGGCTCCCGGAATCTTCTCCAGGGCATCGTGACCGGCGATGATTTTCACACCGCAGTAGTATTCATAATATCCAGGAAGGTCCATATCATTTCTCCTTGCCTAAAATCTTGTTTCCCACGCCTTCTCCAGAATATTGCGGATATCCCGGGGGTCGTATTCTCCCCTTACCCCGGCGGCGCTCCCCTGGGCAATAAGGCCTTCCAGATCATCCTTCTTAACGCCCAAATCCCTGATGCTTCTTGGAAAATCCGCAACAAGGTTCTGGAGCTCCAGCAATATTTCCACGATCCGGTCAACAGCCTTTCTGGAACTCGCCTCCGCCATCGTTCCGGCGAATGCCTCCGGCCCCCCGATAAAGAGATATAAATCATTTCTGGTGGCTATCTCCTTTCTCATCTCCAGGAGGAGAAAGTGGGGAAGGAGCAACCCCATGATCAAACCCTGATTGGTTTGACAGCTTCGGGATATGGCCATCCCCAGCTCGTAGACCATCCCCGGGGCAAGGTTGTCGAAAGAGGTCTGGGCAAAAAACGCCGCATTGGCCAAGGCCAGTCTTCCCTTCCGATCGGAAGGATTCCTCAGGACGTTAGTAATATTCTCCATGATGAACCTGGCCGCCCCGTAGGCGTAGGCGTCCGTCAAGGGGTTCCGGGCGGGATGGAGACAGGCCTCGACGGCCTGGGTCATGCTCATCAGGGCCGTGGCTGCCATGATCTTGTGTTCTTCCACCGGGACGGTGCGGGAATCGATGATCATCAGATCCGGGATCAGAGCGGGGGAAGTCAGGGAGAGGGGACCAAGGGAGGCGTAGCGGGTCATTTCGCAACCGGAGAGATCAAGGCTCAGGATGGCCGCCAGGGGTCTCAGTTTCTTCGTCAAAGGTTTACGGTCCGCCAGGCTTTCCAGATCTTCCGGCCTGCCGGAGACGGCAACATTGAGGGCCTTGGCGGTGTCCAGCACCGGCCCGCCGCCGAGGGCGATGATCGCATCGTAGCCATTATCACGGTAGAGACCGTATAATTCTCGGATAAGCCTCAGATCCGGCTGGGAGGGGACGCCGGCGAAGACGCCTATGGTAAGATTCGAATCGCCGAAGGCCGACGCCACAATCTTTTCCCTTCCCCGGGCGGACAATGCCGGGGTGGTTAGAATGAGGGGTTTGACGGCATTCATGCCATCCAACTCCACCGGCAGATTCTCCAGGGCTTTGTTGCCCGAGAGGACCTTGGTGGGGCTATAAAATGCGTACGCGCTTTGCGGTTGAAACACGGCTCCCTCCTTTATAACCCTAAGACGGCCCCGGCGTATATCCGGACCCGGTTCCAGATCTTTTCCCCGAAAGACCAGTCGGGATAACGCTTGACGGCAAGCTTCGCGATCAGCTTGGGCAGTAGATAAACCTCTACAATGTCGAGGACGCGGACAATAGCGCAGGCCGCAGGAACTTCGCCATCGACGATGAGACGGTTCCGCGCCGTGGCCAAGGCGGTGCTCTCCTGAAAAGTGAACATCAAAATGGCCCCTTCCAGATTCTTTACCTTCATCTTGAGATCAATCTTTTGTCCTTCCGGATTCCAACCAAGATACCTTACCAGACCTTGGTCATCCTTCCCGACAATCATTGTCGGCCCCTGAGGCATCACCCCCAGGGAAAAGGTAAATCCCGGCGATAAACCGTCAAATTCCGCCTTGACTGCCCCGTCAACCCTGGCCGCCGCCTCGATGGCCCGGCCGACAAACCACAGCATCAGGGCGACGTAGGCCCGCTTTACCGGTTTGTTTGACGGTTTTATCTCCCTATAATAATTCATTTATTTTTACCTCCGCAGACAACTCGCGATCTTGCTGTAAGATTTACTTCTTGGGCGAATATCCCCCTCCCCCTCTCGACCTCCTCCTTGAAGAAGGAGGCAATTTAGGGGTCCTTCCCCTACTTTCCTTTATGTCATTCCGGACTTGATGTGCAGCCTGCCCCCTACTTGATACGGAGGAATCCTTTGTCGACGCCTGCCCCATCTTCCTACTGCCGGCTCCGTGTTCCCCGGTGCTTATTGCCTGCTGCCCATTTCCTGCCGGGACTTCCGGAGCGGGGATAGAGGAATTACCGAGGGACGGCAACGGCAGATGGGTCTTTTCCTCCATATCACCCTTATAGAGTACCTGGGCCAGAAACAGGCCCGAAGGCGGGGCGGTAAGCCTGGCGGGCGCCTCGGAAATGGAGGTCAGCA
>DMAT01000037.1 GCA_003451635.1 Syntrophus sp. (in: bacteria)
CAATGAGGACTCTGATCTTTTTCATTTTAACCTCTCACAGGACCGGGATGCCGGCCCTGATTGTGGTTCCCTTTCCGGGAATGGAGGCGATATCAATCGTCCCTCCGCAGGAGGCAACCCGCTCTCTCATGCTCAACAGGCCGATACCTCGGGTTGGGCCTATGGGCGATGATGGGTGCGGCGATGTTTCATAGCCGACGCCATTATCCCTGATCGTGAAGATGACCCGGGGATGGCTGTAGGTCAGCATGATCTCGACCTGGGTCGCCTTGGCGTGCTTGGAAATATTGGTCAGGCACTCCTGAAATATCCGGTAGAGAACGATTTCGATCTGCTGGTTCAGTCGCTTCTTCAGGCCAAGAGCCTGAAAATCCATACGAATGTCCGGCCACCGCACATTGAACTCATGGATAAACCACTCCAGGGTGGGAACCAGTCCCAGATGATCCAGAAGATCGGGACGCAGATAGGATGTGGTTTTACGCACCGTATCTGCAAGCATTTCAACCCTTTGGAGAAGACCGCTGCAGCGCTGCTTCTGTTCTGTAAGTCCGTCGGAAATGGACGATTGCAGGGCTTCCAGGTCAAAGTGCAGTGAGGTCAGGGCCTGGCCGAACTCGTCATGAAGATCTGCGGCAAGCCCTTTTTTTTCTTCCTCGCTTACCTCGATGAGGCGCCGGGAGAGATGGTGAATCTCCTCTTCAGATGCCTTGCTCTGGGTGATGTCGATACAGTTTCCCACCACTGCCGACTGACCGAGGTAGGCGGCGTGGGTGGCCCGCAAATCCACCCAGATCGTGGACCCGTCTTTTTTTATAGCCCGCAGGGTATATTGGAGAGGGAAGACCTGACTCTTCTCCCGGTTGAGGCCTCTTTCCTTTACGAGGGGACGGTCGTCGGGGTGAACAAACTCCCAGAAATGCCTGCCGATAACCTCCTTGGTTGAGTCATACCCAAGCATTTCGGCAAAACGGTGGTTGACAAAGCGAAAAAGGCCCTGCTGGTGGATGAAGATGGCGGAAAGGGAGTTTTCAACGACGGTGCGGTATTTTTCTTCGGAATCCTGGAGGGCCTGCTCCGCCCTTTTCCGGTCCGTAACGTCGAGGACAAAACCCTCGTATCCCTCGACGCGCCCCTTCCTGTTCCGTCGCGTCGTGGCGGTAATCCTCACGTCGAGGATGGTTCCGTCGCGGCGACGGAAACGGGTTTCAAAATCCTGGACGGACCCCGTCTGTTCGATGGTCTCAAGAAACCGCAGGCGGTCGTCAGGCTCGGCATAGAGGTGGTGTGCAGCCTCGAGACCGAGGACCTCTTCGGGAGCGTCGTAGCCCAGCATCGTTACCCCCGCCTCATTCATGTCCAGGATGAAGCCGGCGGTGTCGCTCAGATAGACCATGGCGGGGGAATGTTCAAAAATGTGCCGGAATCTCTGTGACGATCCCTTCAAGGGTCTTTTTTTCTTATTTGTTCCCCTCTCCGTATCCATGCCGTTCCTCTATACGAAAACAATAGGGTTATCCAGCCTTTTCTGCCGTTCCGGTGCGGTACAGAGGCTCATCCAAGAGGAGCCAACGATATAGCTTGACAAAAGCTCACTGTCAATTGTACAAACAACACGAACATCGAAGAACCGCAACATGAAAACACACGTCATGTCTTTCAGTCTGTTCATCATTTTTACGCTTCTTCTGCCTGGCAGCGGCGTTCAGGCCGTTGATATTACTCTTTCCGGACCTACCACCGCACAAGTCTATTTCAGCCCTAACGGCGGCTGCACCGACGCCGTTTTAAGAGCCATTTCCCGCGCCCGTTCGGAAATCCTTATTCAGGCCTATTCATTCCATTCGCCGTCCCTTGCCCAGGCCATGATCATTGCCCACAGGCGCGGTGTAAAAGTTGAACTCATCATGGACAAATCGGAACGGCAGGAGGGGCTCACCCCTCCCACGGAGATGGCCAATGCCGGCATACCTGTTTATCTGGATGGGGTTCATGCCATTGCCAACAACCGCATTATCATCATCGATCAAAAAACGATCCTGACCGGATCGTTTAACTTCAATACGGCATCGGAACAGATGAATGCAGAAAATCTGCTGATCCTCGAAGCGGAAGAATTGGCCATGACATATCGCGACAATTGGTTGAAGCATCTAAAACATGCGGAACCATTCTGAAATGAAGGTATCTTGATGAAAATATTCCTCAAACGGACAGAGCTATTCGTCATCCCTCTGCTGGTAATTATCTTTTTGAGCCTTATTGCTGTAACATTTGCCCTATCGGATACGAATTCTTCACGGAAGGATGATCTTCAGTTTCTCCAAACCGCCGCGAACAATTGCGTTTGGAAGATGAATTTAGGCGATTTGGCAAAAAAACAGGCGGCAAGTAATGCGGTCAAACAGTACGGTGGAATAATGGCAACGGACCATGGCCAGTATTATCAGGAATTGAATAGTCTTGCCGGCCGCAAAGGGGTCGCGTTTGCCGCCGATTCGGACCGGGTACGGAAGAACACATTCGTGTTCCTTTCCCAGGAATATGGCGCCGCCTTCGACCGAAATTATATAAGTCTGATGATAGATGACAATCAGAGAGATCTTTCCCTTTACCGGAAAGAAGCGGAAAAGGGCCATGACGAAGAAATCAGAGCCTTTGCCGCCAATATCATAAAAAAGCTGGAAGGTTATGTCCTCGCTGCGGAAAAGATTCTTCTCGATCTCCCAAAGCCCGTACTGAAATAACCGATAGATGAATTTTTTCATCATGCACCTATAGTATTTTCATCTTTTGTCTGATTGATGCCTTTTCTGAAACCGGTTACACTTTAGTTAGATTGGAGCGGTGTGGCCTCAAACAAATGAAGAGGGATGAATAAACAACGCGAGAGGGGTTATCTGATATTTAAACACAATTCTGAATTAGCGAAGGAGGTAATTTTATGACGGAAGAAAAAAGTAACAATGAAAGCATGACAACTGTGAGTCGCCGTTCCATTTTGAAGGGTGCTGTCACCATGAGCGCAGTGGCCCTGGGCGGAGGCCTGGCCCTGAACATGGCGGCACCGGGAGCAGCGGAAGCCATGATCAAAAAGCTCCCCAAAAAGTGGGATGAGACCTGGGATGTGGTCGTCGTCGGTTCCGGCTTTGCGGGTCTGGCAGCGGCGGCGGAGGCTGCAGGGGCAGGGGCCAAAGTAGTGGTTCTGGAGAAGATGCCCACTTATGGCGGGAACTCCATCATCAACGGCGGGGTGTATGCATCCTGGGATGACAAATTCCATTACCGTAAAAATTTGGGTTTAGGCGACGACAGCCCCAAGCAGCACCTGAACGATACCCTTAAGGGTGGGGACTATTATAACATTCCCGAGCTTGTCGAAGTCATGGTCAACGGCGCGACGGACGGACTGAACTGGATGATCGACGAGGGAGGCGCCAAGATTCGCCCCACCGTCACCAGAGCCGGCGGCCATACGGCCTATCGTACCCACTCGGCGGTAGCCGGTGTAGGAAGGGAATACACCGAAGCCCTCCGGAAGATCGCGGAGAAAAGGGGGGCTAAGATGGTTCTCAACTCGGAAGTCACCTGGATCTGGCGGAAGGACGCTGACCCCAAGTCTCCCGTGCTCGGCCTGGAAGTGAAAAGAGGAAGAAGAGTACTCAATATCAAGGCTAACAAGGCCGTGGTTATGGCCTCCGGCGGGTTCAGCCAGGACATCAAAATGCGTATGGCCCATAACCCCCGCTTGGTGCCCGCATTCAGTTGCACCAACCAAAGGGGGGCCACCGGCGAAACGATCCGTTTTGCCCAGGCCATTGGCGCCGATACCTTACAGATGAATTTCATTCAGCTTTATCCCTTTGCGGAACCAGAAACGGGCATCCTTGACACCCCGGCGGTGTATCCTTTCAACGGCCCCGGTTACGGGATAGTCTATGTCAACAAATTAGGAAAAAGATTTGTCAACGAATTGGAACGCCGGGATGTCTGCGCCTTTGCTCAGATCGCCTTGGGGGCCGACATGAAACCGACCTGGTCGATCTTCAATAAAGCCATGGTCCTGAAGATGGGCGGATCTTATGAAGAAGTTCAATCGGGCATAGCGAAAGGCCGCTTTGTCCAGGCCGATTCCATTGCCGAGATGGCGGGAAAGCTTGGAATTCCCGCCGCCGCCTTAGGGGAAACAATCAATAAACATAACAAGTATATCGAAGAGGGAAAAGATCCAGATTTCAACAAACCCATCACCAAGGTCATGATCCCCCTGAT
>DMAT01000054.1 GCA_003451635.1 Syntrophus sp. (in: bacteria)
CCGACGAGGGGCCTGATCTCTGCCCTGATCGCTCCGGGGCCGTTGCCGTGGGAGCGAGGATGCCCTTGATTGCCTATAATATCAATCTGGACTCGTCCGATGTGGGGTTGGCAAAGCGGATCGCCGGGGTGATTCGTGAGTCCAACGGCGGTTTGCCCTCTGTCAGGGCCATGGGCGTCTTATTGAAAAGTCGTAATCTCGCCCAGGTTTCCATGAATCTGACCAATTTTCAGGTTACCTCCATGAGGGAGGTTTTCGATAGTGTCAGGAAGGAAGCTGATATGGCGGGGGTTGGTATCCGGGAATCGGAACTGATCGGCCTGGCGCCACGGGCCGCCCTTGACGAGGAGACAGCGGCACATATATGTTTGATCGGGTTTTCGGCACAACGGATTATCGAAACCCATTTGCCTCCGAATTGAATGATGATGGTAATGACAGCTTGCCCGAAAGGGGCAAAAAAGGCGCCATGGTTATTAACCAAAGCGCCTATATTTTTTCTTTGCAAAGCCTTAGACGGCTTTTACGTTTTCGGCTGCCGGACCCTTATTGCCCTGCGCGATGTCAAAGCTTACACGCTGACCTTCCTGAAGGGTTTTAAAACCGGAACTCTGGATGGCGCTGTAGTGAACAAAAACGTCGCCGCCGTCATCTTTTTCGATGAAGCCGAAGCCTTTCTGTTCATTAAACCATTTCACTTTTCCTTCTGGCATTTCCTGAATCCTCCTTTCTGTAAAGTCGGATTGCATCTATGACAGAAAGAAAAGAAGCTTCCAAGCTCTGATGAGCGAGGTGGCCATCCGCTGTACTTCAAAATGCCTTTACCCAATCTTTACTACTCGCTTCCCCTACAGCGCGGTGTCCGTAGCGGTATCTTAAAAACCTGTCGACGTATATTATGGAGCCCAAGGCCTGTCAAGTATTTTGTAGGACAAAACATTGACCTCCCGCAGCAGACCTCCCAGCCCGGATAAGCGCCGGTTTATAAGCTCATACTCGTCATTACCCTGACTGTGAAAAATAATTTTTAAAGATTCTCTCAGGAATGCCGAAAGAAGGAGTAAGGAGACAGAAAACCATGGAAACCACCGGTAACGAAAGAATCGAGTTCAATCCTCAGCGGGACATCTTCGGGAAGACGATGGGGGCCTGGTGCCTCTGCCCTGCCTGGATGGGCTGGATGCCCTGGCTGGTGGATGGAGTAGAGGTGCTGCGGGTGCAGGGGAAAACGATAAAGAGGAACATGACCAGCCATGGCCAGCGGGCCGGTCTCGAAGGAATATAAACCATAAAGCGTTAACTCCATCCCTAACCGAGCCCCTGTCTGCATCTGATTCAGGGGCCTTTTCTTTTTGACCTCAGCCGTTATTTTCAATATAATCACCATCGAATGTAATCACATAAACGAAGACCATCAAATACATTCCCCCAATTCCTTCAGAGGGGTGTACTTATAGCTGGCCCCAGATAGCGTCCGTATTTGTAAGGAGGATCATCAAGTGGATTTGAGAATACAGGAAGACTGCGAGAACATTGACTGGAATATGATCAGGGATTATCTGAAGCTGGTGGGCATGGGGTATCATAAACCGGAGTCGCATCAAAAGGCTTTTCTGAACAGCTTTGCCGTTGTGTTTATCTTCGACCATGAAAGGCTCATCGGTTTTGGGAGGGCCATTTCTGATGGCGCATATCAGGCAGCTATCTATGACGTTGCAGTTATTCCAGAGTATCAGAAACAGGGTATAGGCAGGCTGATTACGGAGAGAATCCTTCAGCGAATTTCAAACTGCAATATAATGCTCTATGCCAACCTTGGCCGGGAGGAATTTTATGCGAAGTTTGGCTTTCGCTTGATGAAGACAGCGATGGCGAAGTACCTGCGTCCTGAGATCATGAAGGAGAAGGGATTCATTCAATAGGCATGAGCGGACAAGTCGTATGGATGGGAGAAGCGTTCGCGAAATGGAGGCTTGATCTTTTGTCATCATTGTGTTACCTGTAATACACATCACACAACGAGAGGTTTAGTATGGCAAAGGTATTGAATATCCGATTATCAGACGACATCTCCACCCGGCTTGACACCCTGGCAGAGAAGACCCGCAGGCCCAAGAGCTTCTATGTAAAGGAAATCCTGTCTCGCTATCTGGGAGAGTACGAGGACGCCTATCTTGCTCTGGAACGCTTGAACGATAAGAACGCCAGCTATCACACCACGGAGGAAGTGGAGAAGTCCCTTGACCTATAATCTGAAATGGCATGAAAAGGCCATAGACGACCTTCGGGATCTTGACCGGAAAACTCAAAAGAAAATCATCGCCCGAATAAAGGAATACCTGCCTAAAGATCCGGTTGGTTTGGGAAAGCCCCTGAAAGGTATGTTCAAGGGCTTATTTCGTTACCGATATGGTTCTTACCGGATTATCTACGCCATTGACCAGAGAGAAGAAGCCATTATGATTCTACGGATAGGCGGCAGGAAGGATATCTATGATAGCACGGCAATGTAAATACAATAAATCTGATTCCGTTGACGCTCTCGTTTTTTGTCGCAAAATAAGTTTTGCCTGACAGCGAAAATTTTGAGGGTGGGGACAGAATCATCAAATAAAGAAAAGAGTGACAACCTTGGAGCGGATAACACCCTGATTTATTTGGTACCCCCGGTGCGATTTGAACGCACGACACCCGGATTAGGAATCCGGTGCTCTATCCAACTGAGCTACGGGGGCAAGAGGTTTTCCTGTTGAGGTTCGACGGATTAGCATGGTTTCCTGAAGCTGTCAACTTCCTTCAATAAAAAGGCCCCCTCCGGAAAGAGATCCGGAAGAGGCCTTTTTTCTGTTGGCGACAGATTATTTGTAGTGCTGTTATATTGATCTGCCCTTGTCAAAGGGCGCGCTCAACGGTTTGTTGCTTCGGTCTGACCTTAGACGCCTTCCGCCCGGGTATCGACGGCATGTTGTTTCATAGCCTCCAGGTATCTGGCATATTCGGCCTTGGTAAGGAATTTCTTGTTTCTTTTAAGATCGTTCATTATTGCGTCCTCTCCCCTTTTGTCTTTTAATTCCCTACGTTCGATGGTAGTATAAAGAAAAAACTGTTCTTCTTCAATCGGGAACAGTCTGAATATGAAGAGGGATTTTAGCGGGTTGAGGCTTAAGAAAAAGGAAGGAAGAGGGATCGGACTTTGTCCGATAGAATGGACGGGAACTACATTAGTAAGGAGGCAGGACCTATGAGGATAGCAGTGATTGGTATTGGCGGCGTCGGTGGGGCTTTTGGCGGGAAGTTGGCATCCAGATATGGGTCCGGACCAGACCATGAAGTTGTTTTTATCGCTAGGGGTGAGCATTTAAAGGCGATTAGGGGAAAAGGAATGACCCTGATCACGACGGCCGGTGAATCTCTGGTACGTCCCTCCCTGGCGACGGATAACCCTGCTGAAGCCGGAGCCTTTGATGTCGTCCTGTTCGCCGTGAAGAGTTATGGCCTGGAGGAGGCCGCCCGCATGGTTGCCGGTAACATCAAAGATGACACGGTGATTATTCCCCTCTTAAACGGGGTGGATATTACGGAGCGTCTCCAGGGGGTCCTGCCCCGGGGGATTTGCCTGCATGGGACTGTATATGTTTCCGCTTTTATTGAAGCCCCCGGTGTTATCCGGCAGGTCAGCCCCGCCAGTCGCCTGATTTTCGGTCCTGACGGCGGATCGGTCGAGCGATTCCGGCCTATCGATGCCCTGTTCCAGGAGGCGGGTATCACCTCGGAGCTGACGTCGTCCTCCCAGAGCGCCCTGTGGACGAAATTCATCTTCATCTGCCCCGCTGCCGGCGTGACTTCCCTGCTGCAGAAACCCTTTGGGGAGGTGATGGATGATCCCGAGGGAAGAGATTTACTGGCCGGCCTGATTGGGGAGGTCGAACAGATCGCCCGGGCCAAGGGGATCGATCTCCCCGGCGATATTGCTCAGGTGAGTCTCGACAAGGTTAAGCAGTTTCCTTACGAAACGAAGACATCCATGCAACTGGACTATGAAAAGGGCAGGGAGACGGAGATCGATATCTTTACCGGTTACATCGTCAGGACCGGCCAGAAGTTGGGCATCAAGACACCCCTCCATGAGCGGGTGTACAAGACCCTGACGGGAGCGGCTTAGGCGTGTTCCCCCGCCTTGCGCAGCAATAGCCACCAGTCTTCATTGACCATTTCCTGGATCTGGTCGAGATCGGTGTCTTTCAAGTGCCGGAAACGGCCCTGGAGTTTGAAATACTCCCGGACGAGATATTCCTTGGGCTTATAATTGATCGTATAGTTGACGCCGTTTTCCACCTCGTAAAGGGGGAAGATGTTTGTCTGCACGGCCATGCGGGCGATCTTGATCGACATTTCCGAAGGTATCCGCCATCCCGTCGGACAGCTTGCGTAGATATGGAGGAACTTTGACCCCTTGATGGCCTTGGCCTTCTTCACCTTGCGAATCAGGTCTTCCGGGAAGGCGATATTGGCAGTCGCCGCGTAAGGGATACGATGGGCGACCAGGGCTTCGACAATGTTCTTTTTCCGGAGCTTTTTCCAGTCCGCCCCCGTCGTGGTCGTTGTCCAGGCCCCGTAAGGGGTGGAGGAACTCCGCTGGATGCCCGTGTTCATGTAGGCTTCATTGTCATAGCAGGCGTAAATGAAATCCTCGTTTCTCTCCACGGCGCCGCTCAGGGCCTGAAACCCGATG
This sequence comes from Syntrophus sp. (in: bacteria), assembly GCA_003451635.1. Taxonomy (GTDB): domain Bacteria; phylum Desulfobacterota; class Syntrophia; order Syntrophales; family UBA8958; genus UBA8958. Next base: position 4,733 of record DMAT01000054.1, read on the forward strand.
TCAAAGGTGCCGCCGTCCCCCGCCCAGGTGATGACCGTCGTTTCCGTGTCTCCCTTCATGTCGAGGGCCGCCCGGACGCCGCTGGCCGTGGCCCCTCCCGTTTCGAAGGCGGTGTGGATTACCGGGATTCTCAGGCTCGACTGGGGGAAGGGGCCGGCGATAACGGACCAGCAACAGGCCGGCAGAACCATAACGGTCTTTTCGCCTAAAGCCTTCAGCACAAAGCGCATGGCAATCGTGGCGCCGCAGCCCGGGCAGCCCACATGGCCGGAACACATCAATTCCTTGTCAAGGGCATCAAGTTGCACGGTTCACCTCCTGAAGCCCCACCCAGATACTTTCCTTCCTGGGGGTGGCGCTTCCTTTCACGTCAAAATAGATTTCTTCTAATAGTTGGACCGTTATGTCCCGCCCGCCGAGTCCGGCAATATACCCGAAGATGGGAGGATGGCCCGGAACATTGCAAATGGCCGCCCGGACCTCCTGGGCGAAGATCCCGCTGGCCCCGAAGGAAAAGTTGCGGTCCACCACAACCACCTTCTTTGCCTTCCCGAGGGCCCGGCGCACGGCTTCCACCGGAAAGGGCCTGAATAATTTAATCTTGAGAACCCCGACTTTTTCTCCCCGGGGCCGGAGTTCCTCCAGGAGCAGGCGGCCGGTGCTGGTGACGGTGCCGGAGGTCACAAAAACGATGTCCGCATCATCGCAATCGATAGCTTCCACGGCGCCGTAGCGGCGGTCAAAGATCATTGCGAACTCCTCTTCCACCCGGTCAAACTGCCCCAGGGCGTCATCCATGGCCATGGCGATGTCATAGCGCATTTCCATGTAGGCGTTGGGAGTTACCAGGGGACTCAGGGAATAGGGATGCTTCGTATCAAGGATGAAGGCCGGTTTATAAGGGGGCAGGAAGCGATCCACTTCGTCCTGGTCCGGGACATCGACGGGTTCGTAGGTGTGAGAGAGGTAAAAAGCGTCCAGAACGACCATGGCGGGCAGATTGACGATTTCCGCCAATCGGTAGGCCTGGATGGTCGTATCGAGGACCTCCTGGCCGTCTTCGCAGTAGAGTTGAATCCAGCCCGTGTCCCGCTGGGCGAGGCTGTCGGTCTGGTCGTTCCAGATGTTCCATCCCGGCGCCAGGGCCCGGTTGACCTCGGCCATGACAATAGGGAGGCGGGCCCCGGATGCCCAGTGGAGGAGTTCATGCATCAGGGCCAGCCCCTGGGAAGAGGTGGCGGTGAAGGTTCTGATCCCGGTACTCTGGGCCCCGATCAACGCCGCCATGCAGGAATGTTCGCTTTCCACCCGCAGGTACTTGGCGTCCATCTTGCCCGTAGTGACATAATCCGACAGGATCTCGACAATATGGGTCTGGGGTGTGATGGGATAGGCGGAAATCACCTGAACCCTGGCCAGGCGAACCGCTTCCGCCACGGCGTGGCTGCCCTCGAGGACCTTTTTCATGATTCTCCCTCCTCATACAGGGTCATGGCGTTTCTGGGACACTCCACGACGCACAGGCCGCACCCCTTGCAGTAATCGTAATTGATGTGGCGTTCCGTCATGTCCCGACCCCGCAGGATGGAGACGTCGGGACAAAAGAGGTAGCAGTTGTCGCAGTTGTTGCAGATTCCGCAGTTGAAGCACCGTCCCGCCTCCCGCATCGCCGTATTGGCCGAGATCTTCAGTTCGATTTCATCGAAGGAAGAGGTACGCTCTTCGATAAGGAGCCGGGGCTGAATAACCCGGGGTTCAAACTGGAAATAATCCGTATTGATTTCCTGATACGAGACGATGTGGGGTTTCCTCTCTTTCCGGGGGCCGTTCATGTATATCTCCATGGAAAGAGCGGGCCCCTCGCCGACCAGGCAGGAGAAAAGACGCTCCGTGACGGCGTCGGCGCCGCTCTGGAAAAGGGTATCGAGGGCCATAGCGGCCTGCTTGCCCGAAGCGATGGCCTGGGTGACGTTCTTGTCGGTGTTTGTCAGATCGCCGCCATAGATGATCGTTGTCCCCTGTAGTTCCTGGTGGATTGTACAATGACTCAGGTAAAGGTGCACGGATGCGTTATGCTGGTTACCTGCTTCGGCGGCGGGTGGCGGGGGCTCATGCCATTTCTCTGCCGCCGCGGCGCCGGTGGCCACGAAGACCCGCTGCACCGGAATTTCAATGGGGCCGGTTCCATCGGTAACAATTCTGCCCCGGCCGTCCCGATTGAGGCCTTCCACCTTCATCTGCCGGACCGTCAAGATGCAGTCCGATCCATTGGCGGGG
>DMAT01000109.1 GCA_003451635.1 Syntrophus sp. (in: bacteria)
CATGGAACATGGGCGTGATGGGCATATAGACATCGTTCGATTTACACCGGGCAATGGACTCATAGGAACCGGTGGCCAGCAGGAGGGCCTGGGCGTGGAGGACCAACTGACGGTGGGAGAAATGGACGCCCTTGGGCAGGCCAGTAGTACCCGTGGTGTAGAAAATCGTCGCCTGGGTGTTTTCGTCAAGATCGGGGAAATCGTACGAGGAAGCCGCTCCCGCCAGCATTTCCTCGTATTCCGTGTCGAAGGGAATCTTTGACTCCGGTTTAGTGCCGTCATCGGTGATCAGGATGACTTTTTTGACCGTTGTCAGCTTGTCCCAGATCGCATCGAGCAAGGGAACAAAATCCTGATGGATCAGGACGATCTTGTCCTCCGCATGATTCATCGTATAGAGGATCTGTTCGGGAGAAAGGCGCCAGTTCTGGGTGTGCATGATCGCGCCCATCATGGGGACGGCGAAGAAACACTCCAGATAGCGGTGACTGTCATAATCAAAGATGCAGACCTTGTCCCCCGCTCCCACGCCGATTTTTTCCAATCCGTTGGCCAGGCGGTGAATCCGCTCGTTCATGGCCCGGTAGGTGAGACGGACCTTATCCCGGTAAACGATCTCCTGGTTCGGTGCAAAAGCCAGGGGCATCTCGAGGATGTGTTTGATGAGCAACTGATACTTGTAACTTTCACCCGGTTCATAAACTTTCTTTGCCATACATTCCCTCCTTTAAATTAAAGTTAATGGTCATTTTTTATACTTGCGTCATGACGATGAAAAGTAATAGAAAGGGGTTCCGCTGAGGACGAATTTGGCATACAATCGTTATGTCGATACCCATGCGCGAATCCGTTAAAGATGAAATAGTTGGTCAGTTGTAACATATCGCCCCCTTATTGACAATTAAAAAAGGCAGGCTTTTTCATGCATATAATCATTGATGGATATAATCTTATCCGCCAGTCCGACCATCTCCGGCGGGCGGAGAAATTTACCCTCGAAGAAGGCCGCCATGCACTTATTCGTTTTCTCATCCCCTACCGGGAACGGAAAGGACACCGGTTAACGGTTGTCTTTGACGGCTGGGACGGTGGTTCTTTCCAGGAAGAACGGGATCGGGAAGGGGGTATTGACATCATCTATTCCCGGAAGGGCGAAAAGGCCGACGACCTCATCAAGCGCATGGCGGAAAGATCCGGTGACGAGTTGGTCGTGGTTACCTCGGACCGGGACATCGGCCATTTCGTAGAACGGTGCGGCAGTACAGTGGTTGATTCGCCAACCTTTGAAGGCATCGTTAACGGGGAGCAGCCCATGACATCATCGCCGTCTTACGGCCATTTTATCGCCGACAAGGAAGAAGACGACTTGTTACAGGGAACAAGGGGAACAAAAAAGAAGGGGCAGGCGAAAAAAACCTCCCGGAGGGAACGGGATTACAACAAACGCCTCGTCAAACTCTAGCGCCTTCGGCTTTGTCGTAACAGAAGGAGAGGACGAAGCTCTCCAGCAGGAGATGGGCATCCCTGCCCGTGGTTTTCATCTGCAGGTCGAGGCGGGCAAGCTCCTGCAGGCACCTGATCAGGGCGGCGTCGGAAAAACGATGAGCCCGTCGGCACGCCTGATAGACTACGTATGGATGCTCATCCGAAAGATCGCCCAGGTCACCCTTATCCTCCCGGGCGCCGGCCAGGGCCTTTATCTCCGGAACAACCTGCCTCTGGAACTGACCGTAGTCCATTCCCTTCTGCCAGGAACGCAGCCGCCCGCTGTTTATGAAGATCCGGGCGTGAAGGAGAAAACGGATCTCCCTGACCAGCATAGACAAGACCACCAGGGGTTGTACACCCTGATCCCCAACCAGTTCTCTGAGTACGGTCAGTGCTTTGGGGGCCAATTTATCCCCCAGGGCGGTGGTAAGGTCAAAAACATTGTCTTCTTTTGTCTTACCGATTACCTGCTCGACATCCTCCCGCCGAATCTGGTTCCGATCACCTGTGTAAGCCACCAGCTTTTCCAGGGCGCTTGTGGAAGAGGCCAGATCAAAACCGGTTTTTCTGCCCAGGGCAAGCCAGGCTTCGGGGACAAGGGATTTGCCGCTTCTTTCGAGCATTTCCCTGGTTTTATCCATCAGCAGGCTCTGTTGACGAGCTTCGCCCTTGGCTGCCGAAAATTGGAGAACCCGGCCGGTTTCAGAGAGAATTTTTATCAACCGCTTCCGTTTATCAACGCTTTCGGCCGTCATAATAAGCACGTTCCCATCCGGCAATCCAGACGTCAATAGTTCTTCCAGGCGGTCCGTGTCCGCTTTTCGCCGTTGCGGAAGGAGCTGCCGGCCGATACAGATTTCCAGAACCCGGGGCAGCCATTTCTCACGGTTTTCATCCCCCTCGCCATCCAGGACCCGGGCCCACTCTTCCCGGCTGATGCGCTTCCACCCTCCATCTCGCAGGTCTTCGAGAGTCCAGCCGGCCATCCCCAGAAAGATCATGAAATCCTTTGCCGCCCGCAGGGGATCTTTATCCAAATGCTCACGGACCTGTTGCAGAATTCGCAGGGGCTGCGGACGGGGCGAAAGAAATGCCGCCTGACGGACTACGACGACTTTAGTGGCGGGAAGCAGGGGCGCTGCGATCAATTCCTCACAGAGCTTGTCGACGTCCGTCTGGTCGGAATCCATGAAAAACAGATTGAACGCCCTGTCCCCTTCGGGAAGAATAGCAGCAATGATTTTGTTTAAGGCCTCCCGGACCTGGAACGCTTCCCCCCAGAGCAAATAGGAAGAAGCTATCTTCCCCGCTTTCAACTCACGGAGGACCTTTGCCAGATCATCGGCGGGGTTTCTTTTTTCAGAGTCCATAATCAGGACAATCAGACAATGATAAACTTCTTGATGTGCCTGACAACCTCTTCCGGGTCATCGACGACCTGAAAAAAATCGAGATCATCCTTCCCGATCATCAGTTCCCCCATCATGGTCTCTTTCATCCAGTCAATAAGCCCCTTCCAATACTCGCTCCCCATGAGAATCACGGGGAAGCTTTTGATCCGTTTCGTCTGGATGAGGGTCAGGGCTTCAAAGAGCTCGTCAAGGGTGCCGAAGCCGCCGGGAAGGATGACATAGGCCATGGCGTACTTGACAAACATGACCTTGCGGATGAAAAAATATTTATAATCGATATGTACATTTGCGTAAGGATTGGGCTTCTGTTCAAAGGGCAGGCGGATGTTCATGCCCACGGACTTCCCGCCCCCCTCGGCCGCCCCCTTGTTGGCGGCCTCCATTATTCCCGGGCCGCCTCCGGTGATCACACTGAAGCCCTCCTGGGCGAGCCGCCTCGCCAGAACCACCGTTTTTTCGTAATACGGGTCCCCCGGCTTGACTCGCGCCGAACCAAAGATGCTTATCGCATGATTGATCCCCGACAGGGTCTCAATGGCGTCGACAAACTCCGCCATAATGCGGAATATTCGCCACGATTCCTGAACCGTCAGGGCATCGACGAGATATTGTTTTTCTTCCAAAGCTTACGAAGATTTCCTTCTCTGAACCTTTGCCATACGCCGTCTTGCTTCAATAGCCTTCCTTTTCTTCCGTACAGAAGGCTTCTCGTAGGCGCGACGCAACTTCAGCTCCTTGAACAAACCGCTTTTGGAAAGCTTGTTCTTAAGAATCTTTAGGGCCTTTTCGACGTCATTGTCAAATACCTTTACTTCCAATATCACCAGTCCTTTCTATCCACTTATCATTACTTTCTTCTCCACAGAACCCACTTTTCATCTTACCCGGCAGAGGGCGCAAAAAAAGGGCGGTACGGCGCCTTCACATCTTGCTTGTGCCGTGACCTACCCTTTGTTGTTACTAATATTAAATCACACCCCTTGCTTTGCTATAAATTCCTGAAGTACCCCTAAAAACTCCTCGTTTTCTTCGGGATTTCCAACAGCAACCCGCATGCAGCCACACAAATCACCGAGGACGGGGAGATTCTTAATAAGAATCCCCTGATCAAGAAGGGGCTTGTATATACGATATGAATTAAAATCGCAACAAAAAAATTAGAAATTTGCATCGGACCTCATGAGTCGAATCCCCTCCATGCCGGCAAGGCGTGAAAAGAGGCGTTCCCGGTCTGCTCTCACTGTTGAGAACCCCCTGGGAGGCCTTGATTATCTCCTCAACTTTACCCTCATCAAAACACTTCCCCGACTTTATGCCTTTCGTCATTCCGGCAGGGGAGAATTGCCGCAAGATCTTTATATTTTGTTGCTAACAGATGATCCTTCAATTTTTCTCCCCCCGCCGTCAGCAACCCTTCGGCAAGAGAAACCTGCCACCCGGTTTGAAAGGCCTCAATAAAGCTTATGCAGACATCCTCCCTCGTCACGGACCGGGGAAGGTGTTCATAGAGATAGGTCACTTTCTCTCGCAGGGCTTGCACCTGCCTTGCCCGTGGTTCCCAGTGGGGCAGCGTAACATCGCAGGTCTTTTCGGGATCAAAGCTCAGCAGCAGGGATCCCTGCTGCAAAAACACGCCTC
>DMAT01000136.1 GCA_003451635.1 Syntrophus sp. (in: bacteria)
CAAATCCCCGGGAACGGGGTCCCCGGGATGTTTCCCTGGGCCTTGAGTCCGTGCTGCGCCACTTGCAGAAGATGATGAATACGCGGCAGGGAAGCGTCCCGATCTCCGATGATTACGGGATGCCCGATATGACAAACTTTGCCGGGGAGAGCCTCAACGCCTCGGCAGGGGAACTCGAACACATGATCAAGGCCGTGATTCAGAAGTACGAACCCCGTCTGATCCGGGTTGACGTTCACTTTGAACCTAAGGCCGGAGAGACATCGACGATGCGATTCAGACTCGAAGGGGCCATGATGGCAGATCGCGACAAGACAACCCCCGTAATCTTTGAAACTGTCGTGACTGCCGAAGGCATGGTGCACCTGGAAAAATGATTATAAGTTATAATAATGTTCAATAAATACTACGAACAGGAACTACAGAATCTGAGGCAGTTGGCCGTTGAATTTTCCAAGGCCCACCCGGCGACGGCCCCCATGCTCAGTGGTCCCACGGCAGATCCCGACGCCGAGAGGCTCCTCGAAGGAGTTGCCTTTCTCACCGGGCTCCTCCGTCAAAAGTTGCACGACGACTTTCCGGAAATTATCCACAGCCTCACAGAGGTCACATTTCCCCATTATATCAGACCAATTCCCTCAACATCCGTGGTGGTCTTCTCTCCAAAACCGAATCTACCGGAAACGGTCACCGTAAAAAGAGGAACCTCCCTGGCCTCGGTGCCGGTAGATGGAACACCTTGTCTCTTCCAGACCTGCTTCGATATCGACGTCCATCCCCTGCGTCTGGTAACGGCAGAGCTGCAACAACCTACCGCCCGGGCATCCCAGATCCGTCTTGTTCTGGAACTGACGGGTCCGGACCTGTCCCGCTGGCAGCCCCAACGCCTCGGTTTCTTCTTGGGGGGAAGCGCTACGCAGGCCACGGACATCTTCACCCTCCTTAGTCACTATCTTCAGCGGATTGTCATCAGACCGACAAGCGGCGGCGAGGACTGCATCCTCCCCCCTTCAGACCTGAAGCCGATCGGTTTTGACATGGACAACGCCCTTCTGAACTCTCCCGTTCGTTCCTTTGCCGGATACCGCCTGCTGCAGGAATACTTCATCCTGCAGCGAAAATTTGCTTTCTTTGAACTCCGGGGATGGGAAAAGTGGCGTGACCGCGGGAAAGGCAAGCAATTTGAGATTTTCTTCGAACTCAAGCCCTCCCCCCTGGCGCCTTCCAAGGTGACCACCGACCTGTTCATTCTGAACGGGACGCCGGTGATCAATCTGTTCAAGCATGACGCCGACCCGTTCCTGTTTGATCACCGCCTGGAAAGAATCCGCGTCCGGCCGGCCGCACAAAATCCGAGTCATTATCAAGTCTTCAGCGTGGACAAGGTCATCGGCTACGAGCAGGGGAGCGTCGCGAAAAAGGAATATCGGCCCCTGGAACTGTTTCAATCAACGGACCAGCAACAATCGGTTTATCAGGTCAACCACGCCCGTTCCCCGATCAACGATGCCCCGGAAATATACCTGTCTTTCTCGTATCCCCGGGATGGCGCCGAACTCGTGGGAGAAACACTGTCCATCAGTTTGACCTGCACAAACGGCACCCTTCCCGAGCGTCTCCAAGTCGGCGATATTTGCGTGCAGACATCCGATTCGCCGGAACTGCTGACGTTCCGGAACGTCCTGCCGCCGACGCCGCCCATCGATCCACCCCTGGGAGAAAACGCGACATGGCGCTTTTTATCTCATCTATCCTTAAACTATCTATCCCTTGCCAACATTGATAATCTCAAAGAACTCCTCAGGCTCTATGTGTTTCCTGAATCCCGGGATAAAGCAAAGATTACCGCCAACATGAAAAGAATCGACGGCATCCTGGAATTCAGCGTCACCCCGGCGGACCGGCTGATCCACGGCATGGTCATTCGGGGACAGCAAATAGAGATGACCGCCCGGCAGGATCATTTTGCCGGCCTCGGCGATCTGTACCTCTTCGGATGTATCCTGGATCTCTTCTTTGGCGTTTACAGCAGCATGAACACCTTTCTCTCTTTTAAGCTGAAAGAGAGCCTAACCGGGGAAACATTTGTATGGCCGACGAGGATGGGAGACCGACTGCTAAGCTGACAGAAAGACTTCTCCGGGAAGGGCGCCGCTTTTCATTCATCCAGGCCTTCCGGTTTCTGTTGTTGCATCTGCGCCGGGAGTCAAGCACGGACATTGATATCAATGAGCTGGTCAAGAAGATCCGCGTGCGTCCGGAACTTTCCCTCGCCTTTCCGGGATCGGACATTACAAAAATTGAAGCATCCACCCCGCCGGGAAGTTTCATGGTCACGGCGGCATTCCTTGGTCTCTACGGGGCCTCCTCGCCCCTGCCGACCTTCTATACGGAAGACCTGCTCCAGGAGCTAGGTCAAGATCGGTCCATCAGCCGTGATTTTTATGATATTTTCAACTCCCGGCTCTATTCCCTGTATTTTGGCATCTGGAAACACTATCACCTTTTCTTTAATATCGCCGAGGATCCCGACCAAGATATCCTGCAGAGGCTCTACTGCCTCGCCGGTCTGGGGGGAGAGGCGTTAAGGGAAAGCGCAGAAAATCCTTACGGAATGCTGAGATACATCGGTCTGGCTACCCAGTTCCCCAGATCGGCGGGGGGATTGAAGGCCCTCCTGGCCGACGGGCTCTCCGAACCGGCAATTCATATTACCCAATGCATGGAGCGCATCGCGAATATCCCGGAAGATCAGCGCCTGTTTCTGGGAGTGTCCGGGAATATCCTGGGAGAGGACGCCTATCTCGGAGAAGGGATTGCCGACCGGGCAGGAAGCTTCCGAGTTCACATCGGACCGGTGAATAAGGAAACATTCAATCGTTACCTTCCCGACCAACCGGACTTTCAGAAGTTAGGGCAGTTGATCCGTTACTACCTTGATCAACCCCTCACCTGGGACGTGGAAGTGACTTTGAAACCAGAGGATTTAACTACGACTGTCATCAGTTCCCAGGCCATGCTGGGATGTAATACCTGGATCTTTTCGGAAGGGGCCATTCCCATGGAACGTTGCGCCATCTTTCCGGGATCGGGACGGAATTAAACAATAACGGGGTCAGGCTTACTTATTGACATTTAAATGTCAATAA
>DMAT01000150.1 GCA_003451635.1 Syntrophus sp. (in: bacteria)
GAATCGGCGGCCGGCTGGTAATTCCCACCGGCAGCCGCGTCAGCCAGGAGCTGTTAAGGGTTACGCGTCTCTCAGAAGATATTAATGAAATAAAGACCGAGGCTATGTGTGGATGCCGCTTTGTCGATCTTATTGGTGATCATGGCTGGAACGCCTGAACTGCAGCCTTTCCCGTTGTTTTTCAAGATATTATACTCTTTTTTTATATGAGACACAGAATCCCGTTTTTAGCCATCCTATGCCTTTTTATCATTGCCTGCGCCAGTCAGCAGAGTAATACATACAAGACGAAAGGGGTATATCACAGCGTAAAAAAAGGTGAAACAATTTCGGATATTGCCCGCGCCTATAACACTAACCCCGGGAAACTTGCCGAGATCAATCATACCAAAAGCCCGGGCCGGCTGGAAGAAAACAGCGTGGTTTTTATTCCTGATGCCATTTCGGTCCTGGATATTGAAAAACCCAAAAAATCAGGAACGAAGAATTCCCAGACCCAAAGCGTTCAAAAAAAAGCGGAGACAGGGAAAAAAACTCCCCCCCCAAGTCGGCAACAGGATATCAAGCCAGGGGATCAGGGGAAAAATCTCGCTGCCTCCTCAGGCCCGGAGGTAAAGAAGCCGATCAGGGAAAGGACAGGGGGGACGGAAAAAGAGAAGCCAAAAGACGTCTCGACGCCACAAACACCGCTGCTGCCGCAAGAGCCGCCACCCAGCGCTAATTCTGCCGCGAAGGGGTCATTCGCGTGGCCGGTGCGTGGCCGTGTGACTGCCAATTACGGACGCCAACCCAATGGAATGGTAAATAATCATATCCGCATCACGGCCCGGGATCATGCTCCCGTTGTCGCTGCGGCCACGGGAACAGTCATCTTTTCGGCGCCCTTGAGGGACTTTGGGGAAACAATTATCATCAAGCATGACAACCAATTTGCCACTGTTTATTCCAACCTGGGAAACAGATCGGTTAAAGCGGACAGTCGGATAAAAAAGAGTGAAATCATCGGTCTGGCTGGAAAATCCGAAAAAAAGGGAGAAGGATATATTGATTTTGAAATCCGCCAGAACAACAAGGCTAGAAATCCCCTTTTATTTCTTCCTTGAATATAAGGCTATGCATGCTTACATTACGTCTTCTATAAAAAGTCAGGAAATATAAAATTTTATGGGATTGTCTTTTGAACAGGGCCCCATCCGGCCACCAAGTGAAGCGAAGAGCCTACTGATTAGGGTAACCCGTAATTGCCCCTGGAATAAATGCGCCTTTTGCCGGAGCTACCAGAAAAAAAAATTTGAGCTCCGCTCCGTTGAGGAAGTCAAAGAGGATATCCGGCAGGCCAGGGCAATCGCCGATGACATAAAGGCCTTGTCATGGAAATACGGTGGCGCCGGGGAGGTGACGGATTCTCTTGTCCGCCTTATTTTCAACGAAAGTAGCGGCTATAACGATAGCTACCGGTCTGTCAGTGCCTGGTTGTATTGGGGAGGGGAATCAGTTTTTCTCCAGGACGCCAATTCCCTGATTCTGAAAACGGACGATCTACTTGAGATCATTTCATTTCTCAAGGACCAGTTCCCGCATGTCCAGCGAATTACTTCCTACTGCCGATCGAAAACGGCGGCCAGGAAAACCGTAGAGGAATTGAAAAGACTCCATGAAGCAGGTTTGTCGAGGATACACATCGGCCTGGAGAGTGGCTACGACCCCCTGCTGGAATTCATTGACAAGGGCGCCACGGCAGCCGATCACATCGAGGGAGGCAAACGGATTGTTGCCGCGGGCATTTCCCTTTGTGCCTATGTTATCCCCGGCTTAGGGGGCGACCGTTGGTCCAGAGAGCATGCCATTGCCACGGCAGAGGTCATCAATGCCATCAATCCCGATTACGTGCGGCTGCGCTCACTGCAAGTCGTGAAAGGAACGGGACTTTATGAACTGATGCAGAACGATAAGTTCTCCCCTGCCGATGATGAGCATACCCTAAAAGAAATACGTCTTTTTATTGAACATCTCGAAGGAATACAAACAACCCTTGTCAGTGACCATATTCTTAATCTTCTTGAAGAGCTGGAGGGAAAGCTGCCCGAGGAAAAGGAAAAACTTCTATCTGTCATCGACCGGTACTTTTCCCTTCCTCAGGAGGATAGAATGATCTTTCGGTTGGGGAGGAGACAGGGAATCTACCGGCAATTATCCGATCTCGACGACAGCGCGATGTATCAACGGCTGAAAGCAGTCATTGATGAATACATTGAAGGTGGTTCCGAAAGATTCGATGAAGACCTGAAACGGTTAATGCATCAATATATATGATGATGTATTGACTATTGCGAAAGAGTATGTTAACATGCTGAATTCAAAATATATTAGGTGGTGTAAGATGTTTAAGATAGGCGATATGGCAGTTTACCCCGCGCAGGGCGTCGGGGTTATTGAAGACATTGAGAACCGTGAGGTCATGGGGACCAAGCAGGCATTTTACATCCTGAAGATAATGGGAAACGGCATGAAGATCATGATTCCCACAAAAAGCGCGAAGTCTGTGGGTCTTCGCGAAGTTATCTCTGAAAAAGAGATTTCAAAAGTATATGATATCCTTAAAAATAAAGACGTTACGATCGACAAGCAGACCTGGAATAAGCGTTATCGGGAATATCTCGAAAAAATCAAGACCGGGTCTGTTTACGAGATAGCCAGGGTGCTCCGGGATCTGCTGATCTTGAAGAATGACAAGAACCTGTCCTTTGGAGAGCGCAAGATGATGGACACGGCAAAGAACCTGCTGGTCAAGGAAATTTCCGTGGCGACAAAGTCGGATGAAACAAAGATTGAGGAGGATCTGAGAACGATCTTCACGATTCAGTAAGCTTAATCAAAAGGACGCAAGCAATTTATCATGGGAAAGTAAAGAACCGGC
>DMAT01000152.1 GCA_003451635.1 Syntrophus sp. (in: bacteria)
CCAGCCCCTCGCGCACCTGGCGCTCGATGACCTGCAGCATCTGGCCGCCCTCGCGCTCGGCGAGCGTCTCGCCGACGCAGACGATAGGGGTCATGCCGGCGGCGATGACCGCCTTGGCGCGCTTGTTGACGGTCGCGTCGGTTTCGCCGAAATACTGGCGCCGCTCGCTGTGGCCGACGATGACGAAGGTGACGCCGAGCTCGGCGAGCATCGGCAGCGAGATCTCACCGGTAAAGGCGCCGGAGGCTTCCCAGTAGACGTTCTGGGCGGCCAGGGCGATGGAGCTGCCGGCGAGGGCGCGCGCGGCGCGGTCGAGGCAGACGAAGGTGGGGGCGACGACGACGTCGCAGGCGGCATCCTTGACGAGCGGCTTGAGCTCGTTGATCAGGGCCTCGGTCTCGACCGGGGTCTTGTTCATCTTCCAGTTGCCGGCGATGATCGGCTTGCGCATGGGCGGGGCCTCCTGGGGCGGGGTAAGGTGAGTGATAGGAGAAGGGGCCGCCCTGTTGCCAAGGCGGCCCCGTTAGCCAATCAATGCAGTGCGATGGCTTGAAGAGGCCGAGGATCAGGCTTCCTTGGCGGCCATCTTGATGACGAGTTCGACGCAGCGGCAGCTGTAGCCCCACTCGTTGTCATACCACGAAACTACCTTCACAAAATTTGGATTGAGCATGATGCCTGCCTCTGCATCAAAGATGGAAGTGCGGGGATCGGTAATAAAGTCACTGGAAACCACAGCTTCCTCTGTGTAACCCAAAATTCCTTTTAGTTCTCCTTCCGATGCATTTTTCATAGCCTTCTTGATTTCTTCATAGCTGGTAGCTTTGTCCAGACGGCAGGTAAGGTCCACAACGGATACATTCACGGTAGGTACCCTGAATGACATTCCTGTGAGCTTGCCGTTCATCTCCGGAATAACCTTTCCGACAGCTTTGGCAGCTCCTGTTGAGGAAGGGATGATATTGGCCGCTGCTGCACGTCCTCCTCTCCAGTCTTTTGCAGATGGTCCGTCAACTGTCTTTTGAGTAGCTGTTGTAGCATGTACAGTTGTCATCAAACCTTCGGTGATTCCAAAGTTTTCGTTAAGCACTTTTACTATAGGAGCAAGGCAGTTAGTTGTGCAAGAAGCATTTGAAACAAACTGTTCTCCGGAGTATTTCTTATGGTTCACACCATATACGAACATAGGAGTGTCATCTTTTGAAGGCGCAGACATGATCACGCGTTTTGCACCGGCGTCTATGTGGGCTTGGCATTTCTCCTTTGTGAGGAACAGGCCTGTCGATTCCACAACATAATCGGCTCCTGCCTCTCCCCATTTGATATCTGCAGGGTTTTTCTCGGCAGTTACCCTGATAGGGAATCCGTTAACCACAAGTTTTCCGTCAGCTACCTCAACCGTGCCGTTAAAACGACCATGAACTGTATCATATTTCAACATATAAGCCATATACTCCACATCGATCAGGTCATTGATTGCCACTACCTGAATGTCGTTTCTCTGTTGTGCCGCACGGAACACCAGACGGCCGATACGGCCGAAACCATTAATTCCAACTTTAATTTTACTCATATCGAATCTGTTTTAATTTGAATGTCCTATCTCTAAATACCTTTGGGAAAGGCGCTGCAAAGTTAATACTTTTTAAAAAACACGCCACTAAAATTCGCATTATAATAAACAAAAATCTGGCCAAAAAATGTTAACTTCGCAAATTGATACTTACAGGATAAACAATCATGAGAAAAATACTTATAACCAATGACGATGGAGTCAAATCCAGGGGAATCGGCATTTTAACCGAAATGATGAAGCCGTACGGGGAGATCACAGTAGTGGCACCGTTCGAAGCCCAAAGTGGCATGTCTGCAGCTCTTACAATAGGCAAACCTCTAAGGCTCACCGAACTAAAAAGTGAAGAAAGCCTTAGGATATATGCTTGTTCGGGGACACCGGCAGATTGTGTAAAGATGGCCATGAACCAGTTGTTCAGTGATAAAGCTCCCGATTTGTTGGTTTCCGGAATAAACCATGGCTCCAACGCAGCCATCGCATCACTCTACTCGGGAACCCTGGGGGCAGCGGCAGAGGGGACAGTGTACGGAATCCCGTCAATAGGTTTCTCAATGGCATCACACGACCCCGAAGTCGATTTTAGCGGGGCAATATTTTATGGAAAACTTATAATCGACAATTTATTGAAATACCCAACTGTGCCCGACACATACCTCAATGTAAATTTCCCTCCTTTATCCAAAGATGAGGTCAAAGGTATCAGATTCTCTCATCAAGGCAGAGGTCAGTGGATAAAAGAATTTGAACAACGAAAAGACCCATACGGATTCGATTACTTTTGGATGACCGGAGAGTTCTTCAACATTGAGCCCGAAGATGGTTCTGCCGACCACAACCTAGTGGCAAACAATTATATAAGCATTGTACCGCACAAAATAGACACTACCGACTACAACGAGATAAAGCGTCTGGAAAAACTATGGAAACTCTGATTATAGCATGAAATACTACATCATAGCCGGAGAGGCTTCGGGAGACCTGCATGGCTCCAACCTGATGAAAGGCCTCAAGGTTGCCGACCCGGAGGCTCGGTTCAGGTTCTGCGGAGGTGACCTCATGCTTGCCCAAGGGGGAGAGATGGTGAGGCATTACAAAGAGACTGCCGTAATGGGATTTGTAGAGGTCCTGGGTTCTCTGGGAAAAATCACCGCAAACCTCAGGCTGTGCAAAAAAGATATGATTGAATATAATCCCGATGTGGTGGTACTGATAGATTATCCAGGCTTCAACTTCAGGATCGGTGAGTATGCAAAAGAGAAAGGTCTAAAGGTTTTCTACTATATCGCACCAAAGGTTTGGGCATGGAAAGAGGGACGGGTAAAAAAGCTAAAGCAATTCACTGACCGGCTTTTCATAATCTTCCCTTTCGAAATTGAATATTTCCAAAAACACGGTATAGATGCTGTTTATCGTGGCAATCCCCTGCTTGATTCGGTGAGCGGCCATAAATTCAGGGACGAAGGGTTGGATGAATTCA
>DMAT01000271.1 GCA_003451635.1 Syntrophus sp. (in: bacteria)
CGACGAGATCCGGGAACTCCGGGAAAATATCAAGTTTCTTCCCGCCTCTTCCCGCTTCAAGGTCTATATCATCGACGAGGTCCATATGTTGACCAGGGAGGCCTTTAACGCCCTCTTGAAGACCCTCGAAGAGCCGCCGCCCCATGTAGTATTCATTTTTGCCACGACGGAGACCCACAAGATCCCGGCGACGATTCTATCCCGGTGTCAGTGTTTCGATTTCCGGCGTATCTCCCTGAAAGAAATCGGAGACAACCTCAGAACAATCGCCGCCGCCGAAGGAATAGAAATCAGCGACAAAGGACTCTCCTGGATCGCCGCCGCCGGCGACGGCAGTATGCGGGATTCTCAAAGCATCTTCGATCAGATCGTTTCCTATGCCGGGACTGCCATTGCCGACGGGAATATTGAAGAAATCCTCGGCCTGACGGATCGGCGGTTTGTGATCACCATCGCCGCGGCCGTTCTGGCCAGAAATGCTGCTCAGTGTCTGAAATTGATTGACGAGGGTTATTACGCCGGTCTGGATATGCAGGTCTTTTATCAGATGCTCGTCGATCATTTCCGCAATCTTGTTTTGACCAAGGTCGTTGCCGGGGCGGAAGGTATTACGGAGATGACTCAAGAGGACTGGTCCATGCTTCAGGAACAGACGGGAAAGGTTTCCCGGGAAACCTTGCAGCGCCTCCTGGAGATTCTCATGGCCGAAGAAGAGACAATGCGGAGAACCCAGAGTCCGCGCCTGGTTCTGGAGATGGCCCTGACCCGTATGGCGCACCTGGCGCCTCTGATCCCCATTGATGAGATCTTGGCGAGGATGGCGTCTCTGGAGCGAAGCCTGACATCCGGCGCCGGCGCCATAGCGACAATGGCAACGGGAGAAAACAGCAAAGGGCAATCGCGACCGGTTACGGAGGTAAAGGGGACCGTCGATTCCGTAGTCCCCCCGCCCCCCCGGCCCATAGCGGCGATCCGGGAACAGGCGGCGACGGGTTATGGAGCGGGCGAAAGGGCGATCGCTGCCGATGCTAAAGGAGATCAATCCTGGGAAGGTTTCAAGGCCTTCGTGAAACAATCCAATCCACCCCTGTGGTCCAAGCTTGATCCCGGTCAGATGCTTTCCAGGGAAGGCGACCGTTTGACCGTCGGTTTTCCTAAGACCTATGTCTTTTTTGAAGATATCGAGAAACATCAGAAAGAGGCCCTCAGCGGCCTGGCCAGGAATTATTTTCAGTGTCCCGATCTGGAGATCAGGATCGAGGCCCAGCATAACGACACCGCTCCGAATAATGGCAAAATGGCAAACGGGAACGGGAAAGCCCAACTGAAAAGCGATATCAGGCAGGAAGCCCTGAAGCACCCCCTGGTCCAAAAGGTCATGGATATTTTTGAAAATGCCGAGATCCGCGATGTGATCCCAAGACAGACGGTGATCGAGGGGGAAGTGGAATAATTATGAAAGAAATCAGGAGGTAGGAAAGTTGGCCAATTTCGGAAATATAATGAAACAGGCAAAGAAGATGCAGGAGCGGATGGCCCGCCTGCAGCAGGAGCTGGAAACGAAGACCGTCGATGCTTCTTCAGGAGGCGGGATGGTTTCCGTGGTCGTCAACGGCAAATTTGAAATCATCACCCTGAAGATCGAAAAGGATGTAGTCAATGCCGAAGATGTAGAGATGCTCCAGGATCTGGTGATGGCGGCCGTCAACGAGGGTGTTCGCAAGGCCCAGGAAATGACTACCGCGGAGATGTCCAAGATTACCGGGGGACTCAATATCCCCGGCTTGACATGACGGCGGGGCGTCCATGTCCCAATATGCCCCACCTATAGAGCGACTGATTAAGGAACTGGCCCGTTTCCCCGGGATCGGCGAAAAAACCGCCGCCCGGCTCGCCAATTTTATTCTCCACGAATCCACCGCGGACGCCCGGCGTCTGGCCGAGAGCATCATGGAGGTAAAGGAGCGGATTCACCTGTGCCGGACCTGCTTCAACCTCACGGAACAGGATCTATGCGCCATCTGCGCCAATCCGGCCCGGGACCGGGAGGTCATCTGCATCGTTCAGGACCCCGACGCCCTTATTGCCATTGAAACGACGGGTGAATATCGCGGCGCCTACCATGTCCTCCATGGGGCCCTGGCGCCGTTGGACGGGATCGGTCCCGACGACCTCCACCTTCAGGAATTGTTATCCCGGATAGAAGGTCATACGGTCCGGGAGGTAATCATTGCCACCAATCCCGATGTCCACGGAGAATCCACCGCTTTGCTGATCAGCAAGATCCTCCAGAATAAAAGTGTGACCATCTCGAGGATCGCCATGGGCGTCCCCATGGGGGGAGATCTCAAATACACCGACCGGATGACCCTGGGTAAGGCCATGGAATTCCGGCGCGGGATGTGAGCGATCAAACGCAATGGGTCCTATCAGAGAGATCGACAGCAAGCTTATCACGGAAACAGTAAAACGATTGTTTTTAGAGGCCAATACCTGCCTTGGGGCCGACGTCCTGGCGGCCCTGCAAACATCTCTCGCCCGGGAGGAATCACCTCTTGGCCGTCAGGTTCTCGCCCGCATGCTTGAAAACGCCGCCGTTGCCAGGGAAGAAGCGGCCCCTATCTGCCAGGATACGGGTCTTGCCGTCGTCTTTGTCGAGCTTGGGCAGGATGTCCACGTGGCAGGAGATCTCCTTAATGCCGCCATTGAAGAAGGGGTTCGGCAGGCTTACGAAGAGGGGTATTTCCGGAAATCCGTCTGTGATCCCCTGACCAGGGCCAATACGGGCGACAACACCCCGGCGGTGATTAATGTGGAAATAGTAGCCGGTGACAGGATTCGTCTTGGCGTTATGCCCAAGGGGGGGGGGCAGCGA
>DMAT01000446.1 GCA_003451635.1 Syntrophus sp. (in: bacteria)
ACCATGAAAGGGAGGCGGAGATCGTCGCCCAGGCCGGTCAGCGCGGGATGGTGACCATCTCGACCAACATGGCCGGGCGCGGCACCGACATCAAGCTGGGGGAAGGGGTTGCCGAACTCGGGGGACTCCACATCCTGGGAACGGAGCGACATGAAAGCCGCCGCATTGACAATCAGTTGCGAGGGCGTTCCGGACGTCAGGGAGATATGGGGTCGTCGCGATTTTATCTGTCCCTCGAAGACGATCTGCTGAGAATCTTCGGAGCCGAAAAGATTTCGGCCATCATGGACCGGATCGGTATCGAAGAAAACGAGCCCATAGAAAACAGGCTGGTCTCCAAGGCCATTGAAAATGCCCAGAAGCGCGTGGAAGGGCAGAACTTTGATATCCGGAAGCATCTCCTTGATTTTGACGACGTCATGAACAAACAGCGTCAGCTCATCTATGATCAACGAAGGAAGGTATTGAAAGGCCGGGATCTCTGGTCGGATATCGAGGGGATGATCGAGGAGGTCGTCGCGGACATGACCGCCGACTATGTCGATGAAAAAGGTCACCCCGAGGACTGGGACCTCAAGGCCCTTGACGACCGGATCTTTAAGCAATTTTCCCTGAAGCTCAACCTCAACGAAAAGGGGCGGGAGATGAACGCCCTGGAAATTGAAGAGACAATCATTTCGGGGGCAAAGGACCACCTGCGCCGCAAGGAAGAGGATTTTGGAGCGCCCCTGATGACCTATGTCATGACCATGATTATGCTGCAAAGCATCGATACCCAATGGAAAGATCACCTCCTCGGCATGGACCATCTCAAGGAGGGCATCGGTCTTCGCGGCTACGGGCAGAAGGACCCGGTCCGGGAATATCAGAAGGAAGGGTACGATATGCTCATGGCCATGATTGAGCGCATCAAGGAGGATACCCTCGAAAAACTCTGTATGGTCCAGGTGCGCAGGGAAGAAGACATTGAGGAAATGCAGCGGAAGGCTGAGGAGGATTACATCCTCAGCAGGGGCGAAGATGTAAGCGCCACCCCGGTCAAGCGGGACAAGGACAAGGTGGGACGCAACGATCCCTGTCCCTGTGGAAGCGGCAAGAAATACAAGAAGTGCTGCGGGCTATAGGCAATAGGATTGATTTTATGGAAAACGAAAATATTTGCGTTCCCGGTTTTCTGGCAAGCGGCGTCAGCGCCGGGATCAAGGATACGGGGTCCCCGGATCTGTCCCTGATCTATTCCACCGTACCCGCCCGGGCTGCCGGCGTCTTTACCACCAACGCCTTCAAGGCCGCCCCGGTCCTGGTTTCCATGGAACGGATCAAGTCCGGTCGGGCCCAGGCAATCCTGACCAACAGCGGCAACGCCAACGCCGCAACCGGAGCGGCGGGCTACGATGACGCCCTTGACATGTCCAAGTCCCTGTCGTCACATATGAAAATCAAAGACGATCTTGTCCTCGTCGCCTCTACGGGAGTTATCGGACATAGACTGCCGGTGGAAAAGATCCGTCAAAATATACCTGCGGTCGTAAAGGTATTGCGTCCAGACGGCATTTCCGAAGCGGAGGCGGCGATCATGACGACGGATCGCTTTCCCAAAATGGCTTATGAAAAACGGTTTATTGCCGAGCGGGAAATCAGCATCTGCGGCATCGCCAAAGGGGCGGGAATGATCCAGCCGGATATGGCCACGATGTTGGCCTATGCCATGACCGATGCCGATATCGATACTGTTGCCATGGGAAAGGCATTTCGTTATGCCGTGGAGAGGTCATTCAATTCCGCATCCGTCGACGGATGCATGAGCACCAACGATACGGCCCTAATCCTTGCCAACGGGTGTGCCCGAAACCGTATGATTCACGATGGATCACGATCCTTCCGCATTTTTCGGGACATGGTCTGCGAAATTCTCATGAAACTTGCCAAGGACATGGTCAGGGACGGAGAGGGGGCAACGAAGGCCATCGAGATAGTAGTGACCGAGGCCAGAACACGGGGGGAGGCAAAAGAAATAGCATACGCCATCGCCAACTCCAATCTCGTCAAAACCGCCTTTTTTGGCGGCGACCCAAACTGGGGGAGGATTATTGCCGCCGCCGGCGCCATCGGCATCCCCCTGCCCGTTGATAAAGTCCAGCTGTCTTTCGAGGATATTACCGTGTTTCAGCATGGCCGGGGCATAGACAGCAACCTCTTATCTTTGAAAGCGATTATGGAGCGGGAAGAAATAAAAGTTGTCTTCAGGGTAGGGATGGGGACGAAAGACTGGCGAATCTTCACCTCCGATCTGGGGTTTGAGTATATCAAGATCAACGCCCACTATCATACCTGATATCCCTCAACATATTTAGACTTGCGTATTATTCGGCATTATGCTATATCTCCACGAATTTCACACATTCCCGGATGGGCGCGTGTTGCATCTCGAGGCTGAGGTGTTCGATGTCTGATGGAAGGGAATGGCGGAAAAAACACAGCAAAAAGGAGTTTTAAATATGGCGCACATTTCCATGAAGTTACTGCTTGAGGCAGGGGTCCATTTTGGTCACCAGACCAATAAGTGGAACCCTAAAATGAAAACCTACATCTTTGGGGCCAGGAACGGAATCTATATCATTGATCTTCAGCAGACCGTGGTGCTCTTTCATAAGGCCTACGAATTTGTCGTGGACATGGTTGCGAACGGTGGCGAACTGCTCTTCGTGGGAACGAAGAAGCAATCCCAGGAATCAATCCGGGAAGAGGCGTCAAGATGCGAAATGCCCTATGTCAATCAGCGCTGGCTGGGGGGAATGCTTACCAATTTCACAACCATCAAGAAAAGTATCGACAGACTCAACACCCTCGATAAAATGATCGAAGATG
>DMAT01000117.1 GCA_003451635.1 Syntrophus sp. (in: bacteria)
TTCAAAGCATTAAAGATCAAAAGCCCCCTGGCAATATCTTTGTGGGCAAGCAACCCGAAATAAACGCCAGGCCGGCAGAGGAGTACTTGAATCACCATAAGCAGAAACCCACGGGCGCGCGCCCGTGGGATGTTTCGTGCAAAGAAAATTGCATTAACAATTTGGAATCACAGGTTAAATTGTGATTGATTATTTCTCCGTTATGTGATAGTCATAAAAGCGTTCAAGGATCACGAATAATACCTTGGACAAGAGGTAAAGGCTAAAGAACGAACCGGTTAATTTTTCAGACCATTTAGGTGCCTCTATAAAGGAGGGATAGACATGAAAAGGCTTTGGTTTTCGTCCTTGCTGCTTCTCTTCCTGACGCTGATACTCCTCCCTCAGGTCCTTGCCCATGATATGGACCCCATCGTTTCCACAGAATGGCTGGCAGCCAACCTGAACAATCCCAAGGTTGTTGCTTTAGACATCAGGAAAATCGAGGATTATCAGGAAGGACATATACCGGGCGCCGTTAGCGCCTATTACGGTATCTGGTCGGCTCCGAAAGAGGGCAGGCATATGGAATACCCACCGGAAGACGATCTCTTTGACACGATCGGCGATTTAGGGCTCCGTCCCGATTCTATGGTGGTAATTGTATGTAAAACCTATCATTGCTTTTACCAGGCCATGGCTCCCCGCGTTCTGTGCACCCTTCAATATGCAGGTCTGAAAAATATAAGCGTCCTTGACGGAGGACAGGAAAAGTGGGTCAATGAAGGGAGGCCCCTATCTCAGGCACCGGCAAAGCCGCAAAAGACCGCCTACCGGGGCAAACTAAACAAGGAAATGCATGCGGAAAAGGATTATGTAGTCAGCCGCTTAGGGAAAGCGACTTTCGTTGACGTTCGTGAACCTGTCTTGTTTACGGGGACCAAAAAACAGGAATTTGTAGAAAAGGCCGGTCATATCCCGGGGGCCGTGAACCTTCCGGCATCAGAAGCATATACGAAGCTGGGTACGTTCAAAAAGAAAGAGGATCTTGAGATCCTTGCGGTCACCGCAGTCGGCAAAGACAAATCAAGGGAGATTATCACCTACTGTGATGCCGGCAAATGCTGTCCCACCTGGGCTTTCATTTTGACACGTGTCCTCGGCTACAAGAATGTCAAGCTATATGACGGCTCTTTTGAGGAATGGACGAAGGATTCATCGCTTCCGGTGAGCCGTTGAAGTCCGGATATTTTTTGCGTACCGTCTTAACCACCTTGCTTATATGATAAATGACGTTAAACAGTAAGGAGAGAAGCCTACCGAATCATCGTCGTTTTGCCGGTCCCCTGGACAGAGAAGAACTCGACCTGCTCATGGGATGCATCGGCGGCTCTCCAATCCCTGCCTTTGTCATCGACCGGGACCACCGGCTTATCTACTGGAACCGGGCTCTTGAAGAACTCAGCAAGATCAGTGCGGAAGAGGTAATCGGCACCAGCCAGCAGTGGCGGGCCTTCTACAGCAGACAACGGCCATGCCTGGCCGATCTGCTGGTTGAGGGCGCTGTCGCTGACATCCCCCAGTGGTATGGAAGAAAATACCTCAAATCCCCCCTCATCGAGGACGCCTATGAAGCAACGGATTTTTTCCCCGAGTTAGGTGAGACTGGTCGCTGGTTGCGTTTTACCGCCGCTCTTCTCAGGGACCCCCAGGGGCCGGTCCTGGGGGCTGTAGAGACCCTGGAGGACATCACCGAGAAAAAAGAAGCGGAAGCGGCTCTGTTGAAGGCTCATGAAGAACTTGAGATGCGGGTCCGGGAAAGGACCGCGGAGTTAGCCAGAACCAATGAAATCCTGCAGCGTACGACGGATCAATTGTCTTTGCTCCTGGAGTCTCTGCCCATCGTTTCTTATACCCGGAACACCGCAGGGAAATATGAAATGACCTTTGTGAGCCACTCAGTGGAGGAAATCACCGGCTATAGCCCCCTGGACTTTACAGACCGTGCCTCTTTCTGGCAGAACCAGATCCATCCCGACGACCGTCACCGGGTGATCAAGGCCATGAAGGAATCCCGCGTCGAAGGCACACACCATTGCGAGTATCGTTTTCGCGCCTCCGATCAAACCTACAGATGGTTCTCCGATTTCTGGCGCCTGGTCCGGATGCCGGATGCCCCGGCCCCCTATTTCGTCGGCATCTGGCAGGATGTGACGGATGAAAAGCGGCTTCGCCAGGAAAATGAGCTGCGTCTTCAGCAGATCATTCAGACCCACAAACTGACAGCCCTCGGGGAAGTGGTAGCGGGCGTTGCCCATGAGATCAACAATCCCGTGAGCTTTATATCCTACAACATTCCCCTCCTGGAGGAGATCTGGGATACCCTGGAGCCGGTTTTCGTCGATCACGATGCCTTTGCGAGAGTCTGTGAGCAAAGAGGGGTTACCCGGACAGAGGTCGTTCAGAATATGCGGGAGATCATTCATGCCTTCAAGATAGCCTCTCACAGGATCAACAGGGTTATTACGGGGCTGAAGGAGTTTTCCCGCAGCGATGAGCTGGCTGAGAAGAAAGCGATCCAGGTGGCCGATATCATCCAGGGAGTCCTGGTTATTGTCGGCGGCCAGATACGCAAAACCGTATCCATTATCGAGCAGAAGATCGAGCCCGGCCTTCCCGCAGTGCGGGGACATTTTCAGAAACTCGAGCAAGTGCTGACGAACCTCCTCATCAATGCCCACCAGGCCATCTCGCCGGGACGAAAGGGGAAGATCACCATTGCCGCCCGGCATCTCCCCCGTCTCGACGCCGTTGTCGTGGCAATAGAGGATAACGGGAAGGGCATGGCCAGGGAGACTGTGGACCATATTTTTGATCCTTTCTTCACGACCCGCCGGGATTCCGGAGGAACGGGGCTGGGGCTGTCCATTTCTTATGGTCTTATCAAGGAACATGGGGGTACGATCAGCGTCCTTTCCCAGCAAAAGGTGGGGAGCCGCTTTACCATCTATCTGCCCATAGATGGTCGTAGCTTACCGCGGATGAATCCACGCCTGCTCTTTGTCGATTCCGATGATACCTTCCTCAAGGACATTCAAGCGTTTTTTCTCGAAGCGGCGACCTGTCAGATCGAGTCGCCGGAGGATAGAGAAAAAATCCTCCAATATCTCACAGATTACCCGGAAGTAGATTGGGTGATCTGCGCTATGGATCTTAAAGGTTTGAATAGCTGCCAGCTCATGAGTAGCATTAAAAAACGTTACCCCCTGATTTATACTGTTCTGTACGGACGGGATGGGGATGGCCTGCAAGGTAATCCGGACCCTAGCTTCATTCCTTCCTTTACGCTTCAAAAACCTTTTGATATGGATAAATTGCAAAAGATGATTCAGGAAGTGGGGAGACAGCGTCTATGAAGATCCTGATCGTGGATGACGAGGAAATATCTCTCACATCGGTCCAACGCCTTTTGAAATGGCGGGGCATTCGTGATGTGGATATCTGCGATAACGGTCAGGAGGCCATCCGGAAAATCCGGGAGCGGGATTATGATATCGTCCTCCTCGATCTGCTGATGCCGGAAATGGACGGCATGCAGGTCCTGGAAGCGGCGAAACCTTTCAAGCCATACACGGAATTCATCATCCTGACGGCTGTGGACGATGTCCCGGCAACGGTGCGGGCCATCCGCCTGGGGGCCTACGATTATCTCGTAAAACCGGTGGACAACGAACTGCTGTTCCTGACCATTGAACGGGCCTACGAACGTAAAGGTCTTCTCAAGGGATTATCCGCAGCCCGTCGTGAGGGGGGTGGAGATATTCCCGCTGCCTTTGCCGGAATTATTACTCAATGCCCGCTGATGAAGTCCCTCCTTGCTTACGCCCAGGTCATGGCCCGGAGCGGCAATCCCGTCCTGATTACCGGTGAATCGGGGACGGGGAAGGAACTCATGGCCCGGGGGATTCATCAGGCCGGTCCTGCTCCCGCAGGGCCCTTTATTGCCGTCAACGTCTGTGCCATTCCGACCACTATGTTCGAGACCCAGTTCTTCGGCCATGTCCGGGGCGCCTTCACCGGCGCCGAAGGAAGTTATCGTGGTTTCTTTGAGCAGGCTAACGGCGGAACGTTGTTCCTTGATGAGATCGGAGAGCTGCCTTTTGGTCTTCAGGCAAAGCTCCTCCGGGTACTCGAGGAAAAATCCTTTACCCCCCTGGGCGGTTCTAAGACTTTGAAGGTCGATGTACGCGTTATATCAGCGACCAATATGGACCTGGACAAGGCCTGTCAGGAGGGACGCTTTCGCCTGGATCTCCTCTATCGGCTGAAATCCGCCCATGTCCATATCCCGCCGCTGCAGGAAAGGGAGGGAGACATCGCCCTGCTGTCCGCCCATTTTCTCCGGGAGGCAAATTCCCGGCATGGCAAAGAGATAAGCGGTTTCAGCCCCGAGGCTATGGACGTCCTTATCCGTCGGGAATATCGGGGCAATGTCCGGGAACTGGCCCAGGTCGTCGAGAATGCCGTGCTCCTCGGGGAGGGAGGGGTGATCCTGCCCCACAATTTGGGGAAACAGCCCACCCGGCAGTCTCTTTTTGCCCGCCACCTGTGCAGCCTCAAGGAAAACGACGAGACCCAGGTCGCCTATGTCCTTATGAACACCGGCGGCGACCGGCGGCAAATCGCCGATATCCTGGGCATTACGGTGCGGCAGTTACAGAGAAAACTCGCCCAGATGAGAAACGACCCTTACTGGCGGGAGGTCATGGGAGAAAGTCTCTCCCGGGACAAGGGAGAAGGCAATGGCGATGACCGGCTTGCATGTTGAACAGCTCCGTTGCTGCGAATGAAAGTAATTAAATCAAATTTTTCGATCATTTTTTTTGGTAGTCTCTTTTTTCTTTTAATCTCCTGTCCTGCCCAGGCCGCCCCTCCCCAACGAATCGTGTCTCTGGCGCCGAATATAACGGAAATACTATTCGATCTGGGCCTTGGTGCGCAGATTGTCGCCGTTACGACCTATTGCGACTACCCCCGGGAAGCATTGAGCAAGCCCAAAATTGGCGGCTTTGCCAATCCTTCTCTCGAAGCCATTGTTGCGACCCAGCCCGACCTGGTTATGCTTACGGAAGACGGAAATCCCCAGGAAATTTTGGCAAAACTAAAGAAAATTGGGATCAGGACGTATGTCTTCCGGGCGAGGAGCATTGA
>DMAT01000270.1:0-3598 GCA_003451635.1 Syntrophus sp. (in: bacteria)
GGCCATAGTTTCACCGCACGGTCCCGTAATCCGTCCCTCGGCGTTGAATTCGGGAAGTATTCCCTTGTTACGGGGCCGCTGGGCGTGTTCTATTGCTTGGTCGGTAAATCCCTGTAAATCAATATGTTCCATCGATAACTCCTAAAGTTGGATAACTATTGTGTGCCATCGTATGTCCATGACTACGTAGCTGTAAATATTAGCATATTCAGAGCGACGAAGAAGTCCTCTACCGAATCTATTCCCGGAGCCCGTGTATGGCCATTCCTTTCCCCATCAGCTCCGGCTCATTGAAGGCGACAAAGTACACAGCCATCTCCGGCAGAGAAGAAGCGGACTGAAATCTCTTTAAAATGCCCAACCAGCGATCCTTCGGGATGGGTAGAAGATCGAGATTGGGGCAAAAACTTGAATCATATACATGGTAGTCCGCAGTACACGCATCGGCCTGTAGCCACGAATACTGCGACAGGATTTCCAGATGCTCAGAGGGAATCCGGGGCACATAGACACTGCAACACCGCCCTGTTTTGCGACAGGAGTAAGGGGAGCAGGATATCATAGTCCCGGCATTCGATCTATGAGAAGAGGTATCTCCCCGGTTCGATCTACATGATCCTTCCCTTTTGACGGGTGTGATCGCCATCCTCCTGTTAAAGCGGCTTGTCTTCCGGCAGGGTTTCGCCGATGGCAAGGCGGCAGATGTCGCTGATCATGTAGTTGTCCATCCCCGCCCCCTTCACCTTCTTGCCCAGGGTCCGGTAGCACATGGGGCAGAGATAGACCATCGCCTCGGCGCCGTGGTCCCTGGCGTCCTGAATGTTTTTGTCCCGGAAGGGTTCGAAGTTCTTGCCCCGGGGAAAGAGCTTCAGGTTTGGTCCCGCCAATTCCACACCGCAGCAGATGGCGTTGATCCCATCATACTGGCGGGCGACGCGCTCCACACCGATGAGGGCAAAGATTTCGTCTAAGTAATGATCCTTCTCCGGCGTGTAGCGGGAAGCGCAGGGGCGCTGGTAGGCGACCTTCATGTTGAGCTTATTGATCCGTCCCGGATGCTCCTTCAGGTAATCCGCCAGGTATTCCAGAATGGAAACGGGACGGAAGGGGAGCTTGATCCCTAATTCCGGGGCCATCCCTTTCAACAGGGCGTAGCAGTCGTCATGGACGAAGACGATCTCCTTGGCCCCCGATTTGGCCAGGTTGTCAACTAATCCCTGGATACGGTCACGCATGATGGATTCGTCCCCCATGTGGGCAAAGAGGACATTGCAGAAATAATGGCGGCCCTTGAGGACCGGCAGTTCCTGGAAAAGACTCCCCTGGATCGCCCAGGGCATACTGCCATCCATGACGCATATGGACATGACCCGATCCCTGGGTGGTTCTATGGCTTTCGGCTCCCCCTCTGCCTTGAAGCGATCCGCCATCTGGGAGCGCAAGGCCGGATCGGTAAAATCACCAGCCTCTTCCATCTTTTTCAGGATCAGGTCAAAGGGCCGGGCGTCCTTGGGACAGTATTCATTACAGGCGATACAGGTTACACAATCATAAATCCAGTCCACCTTCTCCCCCTGGACCAGCTTCCGGAAGGCCTCCCCTCCCGTTTCTTCATTGAAATCGAGATAATGGCACTTCGCTAAACACTTGCCGCATAAATCGCACTTCTCTTCGTGAAACATGACAGCCTCCAGTATTTTTTCATAGAATAAATTAAATCCCCTTTACGAACAGCAATTTCCCGGTCTCCCGCAGGAGTGGGGAGTGCCGCAGCATCCACCGGGAAGAGGCGCCTCACGGCCAAGGGAAGTTGTCAGCGAACTGTGGGCAGACATCAGCTTTTCCAGGCGGTCCCCCCCACACTTTTTGCAGGTTATGGGATCACCATCCCCCAGTACGAGTAATTCACTCACTTGTCCGCAGGTCTCACACCGGTATTCGTAAATCGGCATTTTTCTCTATCCTTACGTATTGTATGTATTTTTGTTTTTGTGGTACCCCTCGTTCCTAATGACCGCATCCCCCTTGATGCCCGGCACAGGTATTCTCCATGGAAAGCTCGCGTAAGCTGTTGGTCATCAATAAATCGAGGTTCCCCTTTACTGTACCGGCCATGGCCCCATAGACCCTGATTCCGGCGGCGTTGAGTTTCATGAGGGCGCCGCCCCCGATACCGCCCACAACAACAGCGCCCACATTCTGGCCGCCCAAAGCCATAATAGGATTACATGCTCCGTGGGCATGGATCATATCCTTGTTGTTAACCAATTCTATGCTTTGGCGCTCCGTGTCCACGACCATAAAAGCGGGGGCCGATCCGAAATGGCCGAACACGGCGCTGTCCATACCTTCATCCTTTTGAACTGCAAAACACACCTTCATGCTGCTCCTCCTCTTTTACAGATGCCTGTTCTATCTTGAGAGCCTTGCCATTGACGATGGCATCAGCCACTTTACGCCGGGCATATTTCAGAATCCTGCCAAATGTTGCCCTGGAAATGTTCATCTTCTTGGCTGCATCTTCGTGATACATGCCTTCATGGTCGGCAAGGCGAATCGCCTCCAACTCGTCCATGTCGAGACCGGTTTCCTCAAGTTGGAAAAGGGGTATTCCCCGGGGTTTGAAATACAACACGTGAGGGTTGCAGCCGACGAACCTGCATTTCTTTGGTCTGCTCATGGGGCGCTTATAAGCATATGCTCATAACTATGTCAAGCGTGATTACCCGGAGTAACCGGATATGGCACTCTACCGCATTCTATTTGCAAGGAAGCATGGGTGCCGGAATTGCCCCGAATGCTAAATTTCTAGCAGTCAAGTCAACAAAACGTAACTGCACATATTTCATCACAAGGCATGACAGGCCGCGCATTCCAATGTCGTCTTTCCCCCCTCCTTATGGGCCTTGTGGATTGCCGTAGAAAATTTACTGGCTTCGGCCCGGGCCGGATCGGGGGCGTGACAGGACAGGCAGGAATTAGCCGCTGCGGCGCCCACGTCAGGATGAGTTTTCGGCATGATGACCTTATAGTCCTTATGACAAAAACCGCAGGGTTTTTCCTTCAGCGGTGGTCCTCCCGCGAAAACAGTCATCGAGAAAACCACGGTTAGAATAATAACGCCACTAACGGCAGCAACCAATTTTTGCCATGTCTTCATCGTCATTTATCCTCCTTCGGTATTGTTGTATTATGTTCTTTCTCCAGTTCCCTTTTCTTCATTGCAATGATTATGGCATCCTCGCCTGATGACGGTCTTGCGTCCGGCTTATTCCGTTTCTTCTTTCGGGATCATTTCTTCCGGTTTAACCTGTTCGGCGTCAACGGGGACAGCGCCGGGAGGCGTGGTTCCCTCCAGGAAGCTCTCATAGATAGTTCCGCGTCCGGAAGAGGGGGCCCCCGTTTTCGGATCTACCTTGACAAAGACGATGCCTTCCGGCACGGGGAACGTCTCGATCGGCGTCCCGGATAGGGCCTGGGACATAAAATACAACCAGATCGGGGCTGCCGCCCGGCCCCCGACTTCCTGATGGCCGAGGGATCTTTCCTGGTCGAAGCCTACCCATACCCCCGTGATCATGGACGGGGTAAAACCGAG
>DMAT01000270.1:3604-4454 GCA_003451635.1 Syntrophus sp. (in: bacteria)
ACCGGCCGGCCGATGCTTTTGACCCGCCTCCCCGTCCCGCTTTCTACAACGTCCTGCATGATATAGGAAGAGATAAAGGCAATCCGGGCATCGATGACCTGTTCCACTTTGGGTTGATTCTCTTCGAAGACATGGCCGGTACGATCAACAATCTTAGTGATAAAATAGGGCGTGACCCGCTTACCCTGATTGGCCAGGACGCCGAAGCCCCGTACCATCTCCAGCAGGGTCACGCCGGAACTGCCCAGGGCCAGGGACAGGTTCCGCCCCAGGGGGGAGGTGATCCCCATCACGTTGGCATAGGAGGAGGCGTAATCGATACCGATATCCTGGAGAACCTTGATGGTTATTATATTCCGGGATTGAACGATGGCGTTTCTCAGGGTTGTGGGGCCGTTGAATTTCCCGTCGAAGTTCTTCGGCTGCCAGAAGCCGCCGGGCTTGGAGGGGTCGGGAAATTGAATCGGGTCGTCGATAAATCGGGTCGAAGGGGTCAGGCCCTTGTCGAAAGCGGCCGTATATATAAAGGGTTTGAAGGCTGATCCCGGCTGGCGGCGCGACTGGGTAGCCCGGTTGAACTCGCTTTTGGAAAACTCCCGGCCCCCGACCAGGGACTTGACGGCGCCGGTTTTCACATCCATGGCAATAAGAGCGCCCTGGACAAGGCCCCGATCATATCCCTGACGTTCTTCGAGCTCGCTCAATCCCCGCTCCACGGCGTCACGGGCCGCCTTCTGGGCCTCGATATTCAGAGTCGTGTAAACCTCCAGACCTTCTTTGTACAGGACGTCACTGCCGTATTTCTCGACGATATAGCGCCGGATGTGCTCAATAAAATAGGGGGCTACCT
>DMAT01000343.1 GCA_003451635.1 Syntrophus sp. (in: bacteria)
GCCGACAATACCACCACCACCCCCTATTCCAGCATCTACTGCAATAATACAACCTGCGCATCAACGGTTTCTTCCTGCACCGCATCGACTCCGAGCAAAGAGTGCATCGTCGGTTACGGCACCAGCGGCGGCACCCCCCTGGCAATCGCCCTGCGAGAGGGGAAAAGATATCTTGACGACCATAAGGCCCTGGACGATTCCCGGACCTGCCGCCAGAAGTCCGTCATCGTCATCACCGACGGCGCAGATACATACGCTTGCAGCGGTAATGGTTCGGACACGACCATTAAGCAAAGGCGGGCCCCCGTAAAGTATGCCAAGGATCTGGCCGATGCCGGTTACAAGGTTTACGTCGTCGGTTTCGGATCCACGATGGCGGCGGATGATATAAGAACTCTGAACTGGATGGCCTATTACGGCGGGACGAGAAATCCAAGTCAAACACAATCAGCCATCCCGGGAGGATTCACCGTGGCCGCAGATCCATGCAGCTCCGGCAGCGACCCCGGCACCACCGCCAACAACATCAGCGGTTATGCCTTCATGGCGAGCGACCCGGCGGAACTGGCATCGGCTCTTAAGAGCGCCATAACATCCATACAGGAGGCCAACTACTCCTTTTCGTCCCAGGCCTCCGTAGCCGCCGCCCGGGTTCAGCAGGAAAATTTCCTCTATGAGGCATCCTTTGAACCAAAGAATAACTCCGGGGCCAATAAAGAACCCTTCTGGGTCGGCCATCTGAAAAAATTTGAACTGAACTCCGTAGGTGAATTGATAACCCCCGCCTGCTGGGATGCGGGGGCAAAAATGCGGGATCAGACCGCAGCTTCCCGGAATATGTGGACGTACAAAGGGGCATCCGACAAAGCCCTCGTAGGCTTCACAACCACAAATATTACGGCCGCCGACCTCGGCGTAACCACGGACACCAGAAGAAATGAGGTTGTCGGTTTTTACCGCGGCGAGTCAACCTACAATCTGGAGAACTGGAAGCTGGGAGATATTTTTCACAGCAATCCCGTCGCCATCAGGACGCCGACGTCGTATTTCTACGATCCCCGGCAATGCGGGTCAACGGCTTTCAAATCATTCCAAAGCGATGCAAACAACCAGCGGACAGCGGCCAACGGCAAGCAGCTCATCCTGATAGGGGCCAACGACGGCCAATTTCATGCCATTCGGGCGGGAAGCAGCAGTTCCGATTGTACGGCAGGAGGGGACGAGGTTTGGAGCTTCATTCCCCCCAACCTGCTCCAGAAGATGTCGCCCATCGCCCATAACAGCCATACCAGTCGCACCACCCTGGCCTCCCATGCCTACTTCGTCGATGGGCCCGTAGAGATATCGGACGTCTGGCTGCCGTCAACGGCTGGCAGCGGCGTAACCAAAGCCGCCAGCGATTGGAAAACCATAACCGTCTTCGGCGAAGGACAGGGCTCGGGAAGCTATCTCTGGAGTTCCTCCTCGTCCTGCTACTCCGCAAGCACCTCCGGGTTCAGCGCCACTTATTCGACCACTTATCCATACTACTGCGGTTATTGGGCACTGAATGTCACAAACACTGTTACCGACGCCAAGCCTGCCTACATGTGGCACCTGGGCGGCACCAGCGCGATCCCGGCGGCGCAGGCCCCATATCTCGGCGAGGCCTGGAGCAAGATGCAGATCGGCCGGGTCAACATCGCCGGCAATGAACGCTGGGTAGGATTCATCGGCGGTGGTTTCAGCAACGCCGTCTGCGGATCATCGGATACTTGCAATGCCGCGGATGGGAAAGGCGCCGGCAAGGGTTTTTTTGTGGTCGACCTGACAAACGGCAATATCCTCTGGAGCTTTACCCATGGGGCGAGCGACACTTCAACAACCAATACGGCTATGGACTTCTCCGCCCCGGCGGCGCCGCTGCCATTGGACCTGGATAACGACGGGTTCATCGACACCGTATATATGGGCGATATGGGCGGCAACATGTGGCGCTTCCGCTTGTGCCCCCGGGACCCTGTCTGTTACGGGTGCGGCTTGGATACCTACTATGACGACACTCCCCTGGGGTATACCGATCCTTGTGGGACCTGCACCACTTCCAACTGGTCAGGCAGCCTCTTCTATCGGGCGACCGACGTCGAAAGGGGGCCGGCCCTAACCCCGGCCAGCTATACACACAAACAAATATTTACTGCGGCAACCGTTACCAAGGACGCCAGCGGCTATGTGTGGGTCTATTTCGGCACGGGGGAGAATAATGATCCCACCGTCAAACCCACGGATACAAGCGATACCAAGAATCGGTTGTTCGGCATTAAAGACACCTCCTACAATAGGTACGGCGCAAGTTCGTCCTGCACCGCCAACTCGACAAGCTGCTCCGGACGCGGATGCATAGACGGGTTTTGTTATGGCGGCCCCATAAGCGGTTGCAGCACGTACTGTCCGGGTAATCCGCGGACGACAGCCAATTTGACCAATATGACGGATTCAGGCACAAGTTGCTCTACTACGTCACAGGGATGGTATATTAATCTTTCCACCAACACCCTTACCCGCTCCGACGGCACCACAATCGTCAATCCCGTCGGAGAAAAAATGATCTCCGATCCGACGGTTTTCGGCGGCACTGTCTTTTTTTCAACCCATGTCCCTCATCAAGGGGGAAGCAGCGCCTGCGGAGAGTCCGGCGATGCCTTCCTTTACGGTATAAATTATACCTGCGGGGGCGGGGCCTTGGATAGCTCCTCCAGCAGAACTAAATACATCGGCTCTGCTCCGGTAATTTCAATGCGCCCGGGGGGCGCCGGCACCACGGACATCTATGCAACGGCAAGCGGTGGCGCCGGCACAAGCGCCCTGACGCAAAAGCTGGGGAACGCCCCTACTACAGCGAGCATGACCAATATCCTTTACTGGAAGGATCGCCGGATGCAGTAGCAAACAACGGCAGGATTTCCGAGGTACATTTTTTGTGAAAAAAGCAAAAGCAACAGCCGCAAAGGCCATTCCAATTCCTATGGTCCGGTCCAAGCAGCCGAATGGAAAACCCGCAGCGCAGAAGAAACTTGGCGTTAAGAGCGCCATCGTCGCATTTGCCGTCGTCAGCGCGGTGATAATAATCTGGCAATGGAACCGCTCCCCCATACCAGCACCCGCAACGCCCACCGGTGTCCAAACGGGGACATCGGCGGCGGTGGCGACGACAGCGCCCGGGGTGGAAGCGACGACTTCCGGAGCGACGGCAGCCAAAAGCGCGGACGGTGTGGAAGCAACCGGCCTCATCATCGCCGCCGTCCGGATCACCCCCAGCCAGCCATTGGCGACAGATACGATCAAAGCCGTCGTCACTCTCGCCGACGGGGACGCCACGGGAATAACCTTGACCTACCAGTGGAAGATCAATGACCAGTCCATCTTCGAGGCGACAGACATCATCCTGAGAGATAAGCCCCTCAAGCGCCGGGATCGGGTCAGTGTTGTGGCGACGGCTTTCCGTGACGGCATCGCCGGACCGCCTGCGGAGAGCCAGATCGTGGTTATCAATAGCCTGCCTCCGACCTTGGAGATGAAAATATTAACACCCCAGGTCCTGCTTGGACAGCCTTTCGAAATCCAGTTGACGGGGGCCGCCCCGGACGGCGACAAGGTCGTCTATTCCCTGGTCTCTCCCTTCG
>DMAT01000176.1 GCA_003451635.1 Syntrophus sp. (in: bacteria)
CGGCACCAACGGCAAGACGACGACCACCGCTCTGATCGGTCATATCCTGGCCGAGAGCGGCAAAAAGGCATTTGTCGGAGGGAATATCGGCTCCCCCCTCATCGGTTATGTGGACGGGCCCCAGGAGGATGATTATGCCGTTATCGAGGTGAGCAGTTTCCAACTGCAATGGACGGAAAGTTTCCATCCCGCCGTGGCGATCCTTTTGAATGTGACCAGCGATCATCTCGATTATCATGGCTCTTTTGCGGAGTATCGCCGGGCAAAGGAACGTGTCTTTGTCAACCAGGCTGCAAACGACGTAGCGATCCTGAACGCCGATGACGCTGGAACGGAAGGGCTTCAGAAACGATTAGCCGCCAGGACGCTACTTTTCAGCAGCACCCGGGTTGTCTCCCCGGGTATCTATAGCGACGACAGCCGTCTGGTATTCGCTCCTTCCCCGCTGGAGAGAGAAACATATCCCCTCGACATGGTGAAGATACCCGGGCGGCATAATGTCGAAAATATCATGGCAGCCATCATGGCCGTCAGAAGCTGCGGATGTGACCCCCTGGCGATAATTGCCGCCGTGGAAACCTTCCCCGGCATTGCCCATCGCATTGAATACGTGGGAGAGTATCGCGGAATATCCTTCTATGACGACTCCAAGGGGACCAACGTCGATGCCGTTTATCGGGCCCTCGAAACCTTCTCCAAGCCGGTTGTTCTGCTCATGGGCGGTCGGGATAAGGAAGGGGATTTCAAGGCCCTCATTCCCATCCTCAAAGAAAAGGTGAAGGAGCTGATCCTTTTCGGCGAGGCTAGTGATGCCATCGGCTCCATGATCGGCGGGATCGTCGGGACGCATCATTGCCCCACCCTGCAAACAGGTATTGAGACCGCTATTGCCGCAGCCGCAACGGGAGACGTTATTCTTCTCTCCCCGGGCTGCGCCAGTTTTGATGAGTTCCGGGACTACAAAGCCCGGGGACAGTTTTTTAAAGATATGGTAAAGGCGCTCGCTCATGATTAAGTTTGATACCACCCGCAGAAGTCCGGATATCATTCTCCTCATCGTTACTCTCATTCTGGTGACCGTCGGTACCGTAATGATCTATAGCTCCAGTTCCATTATGGCGATGGAACGATTCAAGGACGGACAGTTTTTTCTCAAGAAGCAGCTGCTCTTCGTCCTCCTCGGTCTGGGGACAATGATCCTGATGACGAGAATACCTTACGAGGAATTGAAGAAATTCGCCTATCCCGGTGTTATCATCTCCCTATTCCTCCTCACCCTGGTGCTGATCCCCAAGGTTGGCGTTCGGGTTGGCGGCGCCTCGAGGTGGCTGAATTTGGGCTTTTTTTCCTTCCAGGTATCGGAGATGGTCAAAATTGCCACCGTGCTTTTTCTTGCCCACTTCCTGACCCGCAAGGCAGATCATCTCAAGGAATTAATGCGCGGGGTCGTCATCCCCCTGGCAATTACCATGCTTATGGTGGGACTGATTGTGATCGAACCCGATTTTGGCACTGCCGTGATTATCACCGTTATTCTGATGCTCATGCTCTACCTTTCCGGCAGCAGGGTCAGATACCTTGCCGGGCTCGTGGCAATGCTCATCCCGGTCGGAGTGTTTCTGCTCTTCTACAAGAGCTACCGGGTAGAGCGGCTCATGACGTTTATGGACCCCTGGAAAGATCCCCTTCATTCGGGATTTCAGATCATCCAGTCTCTCATCTCTTTCGGGTCCGGGGGGATCGGCGGCGTGGGTGTGGGGGATGGCAGGCAGAAACTCTTTTACCTGCCCGAACCGCATACTGATTTCATTCTTTCCGTTATTGCCGAAGAAAGCGGTTTCATCGGCGTGGCAATTATCATCTTCCTGTTCGTTGTTTTTGTGGTTCGCGGCTTTTTTATCGCTTTTAAAGCACCGGACATGTTCAGCACCCTCCTGGCGTCGGGTCTGACCATGGTCATCGCCCTGGAGGCATTTATAAATATCGCCGGTGTTATGGGGCTCATTCCCCTGAAAGGACTTGCCCTTCCTTTCCTGAGCTATGGGGGGACGTCCCTGATTATGAGCCTCACGATGGTGGGCATCCTGTTGAATATATCGGCCCATGAAAAGTGACGTGCGAAGCGGCTGTGGTATCAGGAGGGGCCAGTGAAGATGTTGATCGCAGGGGGAGGGACTGGGGGCCATCTTTTCCCGGGTATTGCCATTGCCGAGGCCTTTCTGAGAAAGGACAGGGGAAATGAGGTCCTCTTTGTAGGCACCGATCGGGGCTTGGAAAAGCGTGTTCTTAAAGAGCTGGGATACCCTCTGGAAACACTGGATATCGAGGGAATCAAGGGCCGTTCATGGAAAAAATCCATGGAGGCCGCATTCAAAATACCGGGAAGCATGATGCAGGCATATAAGATAATCAGCAAGTATTCTCCCGATGTCGCCATTGGTGTAGGCGGCTATGCGTCTGGGCCGGCAGTTCTGACCGCCCATTTTATGGGGATAAAGACAGCCATAGCCGAGCAGAACGCCCTGCCCGGAGTGACTAATCGCATTTTAAGTAAGTTTGTTGATAAAGTATTCCTCTCCTTTCCGGACCGGGGGCAGTGGTTTCCCGAAACAAAGAGCGTGGTCACGGGCAATCCGATCCGCGCTTCCTTCGCCGCCGCTCCGGAAATAATCAAAAAGATGGAGGAAGAAGCCTTTCAAATTCTCATTTTCGGCGGCAGCCAGGGCGCCCATGCAATCAATATGGCCGTCCTGGCTGCCGCCGCCGAATTGGAGAGCTCGAGGGAGAAACTTAAATTCGTTCACCAGACGGGGGAAAAGGATGTCCAGGAAATCAGGGACGCCTATAAGAGACTTGATATGAACGCCGAAGTCCATCCCTTTATCATGGACATGGCAAAGGCCTATCAGGAGGCGGACCTGATCATCTGCCGGGCCGGCGCCACCTCGGTCGCCGAGATTACCGCCATGGGCAAGGCGGCGATTTTCGTTCCCTTTCCTTTCGCTATTCATGACCATCAGACAAGGAACGCCGAGATCCTCGTCCAAGCCCAGGCCGCAATCATGATCCAGGAAAAGGATCTCTCCGGCCGTCATCTGGCGGATATAATTGAAAGACTTATCGGCAATCCGTCTGCAATTGAGGATATGAGGAAAAGATCGAAGGCATTAGGAAATTTCCGGGCCGCAGACGATGTGGCAGAGGCCTGTATAAAAATAATACGGGGTCAGATGGCACAGGGGGTCAGGCTTACTAATTGACATTTATGCTAAATGTCAATTAGTAAGCCTGACC
>DMAT01000255.1 GCA_003451635.1 Syntrophus sp. (in: bacteria)
ACATGGAACCGTCACCAATGACCACGACGACCTTGTTGTTATCCCCCTTGAGGCGCCGGGCCTCGGCCATTCCCGTAGCGGCGGAAATGGAGGTGCTGCTGTGGCCGACATTGAAAACATCATAAACGCTCTCTTCCCTTTTCGGGAAACCACTGATGCCCCCCTTCCGGCGCAGGGTGTGGAATGCATCCCGCCGCCCGGTGATGATCTTGTGGGCGTAAGCCTGATGCCCCACGTCCCAAATGAGCCTGTCTTTGGGGGTGTTAAAGACGTAGTGAATCGCCAGGGTTAGTTCCACGGCACCCAGAGAGGAGGCAAGATGGCCGCCGGTTCTCGATACCGTCTCTATGATAAGTTCCCGGATTTCCTGGGCAAGGAGGTTCAGGGACGGGAGATCGAGGCGCCGGATGTCCTCAGGGTCGTTGATGCTGTCTAGTATTCGTTTCATCTGTTTCTTTCCATTATATATCTGGCCATCTGTCTTAGGGGTTCGGCCCGGTGATCGAAAGCGGCAAGGTGAGCGGCGGCCTTCTCGACCAACTCGGACAGGCGGTTTCGCGAGGCCTCCAGTCCCATCAGGGCTGGAAAGGTCGTTTTCCCCCGGGAAATGTCGCTGCCTGTACCCTTACCCATCAGCACACTATCGCCGGCGACATTCAAAATATCATCGGCGATCTGAAAGGCAAGGCCGATATCTTGACCATAACTGGCAAGGACGGCGGTTTGTGCCGCTGTCGCCCCGGCCAGAATGGCTCCGGAAACGACGGAAACGGTGAGCATGGCCCCCGTTTTGCGCCGGTGGATGTCTTCGATCGTTTCCAGGGGCAAGTTTTTTCCTTCCCCTTCCAGATCCATTACCTGCCCTCCGACCATGCCGGCCATGCCGGCGGCCCGGGCAATCAGATTGATCACCTGGAGGCGTTGCTCCGTGTTGCCGTTCTTTGTAAATTCCGGGCGGGAGAGGAGGTGAAAGGCCTCGGTCAGCAGGGCGTCCCCGGCAAGGATGGCGATTCCTTCTCCAAAGACCCGGTGGCTCGTTGGCATTCCCCGTCGATAGTCGTCATTATCCATGGCCGGCAGGTCGTCATGGATCAGTGAGTAGGTGTGGATCATCTCCAGGGCGCAGGCGCAGGGAAGGCAATCTTGCCCGCCGCCGCCTACGGCCTCGGCGGCGGCTACGCAGAGAATAGGCCGAATCCGCTTGCCCCCGGCGAAAAGGCTATAGCGGACCGCCTGATGAATGATTTCCGGACCGCCTTCCATCCCGGGGAGGAATCGCTCCAGGGCCTCGTCGATAAGGGCTTTCCGTTCCGTGAGATAGGCTTCCAGGGTTGCCCCTTTATCTGGCTGCATCGCTTTCATCCTGGGGGAAGGGGGCCGGGGCGAGGTCGCCCTGGTCATTCTTGAGCAGAATTTCCACCCTTCTTTCCGCCTCATCGAGTTTCCCGGTGCAGAAGCGGATCAGGCGGATCCCTTCCTCGAAGGCCTTCAGGGAGTCCTCGAGGGCCAGATCACCGGATTCCATCTTTTTAACCAATTCTTCCAGTTTCTTCAGGGCTTCTTCAAATTTGTCCTTGGCCATTATTTCTTCCTTCCAGTCTTCTGCTTATACCACATCTTCCACCCGGGCGCGGATATTTCCCGAGGCTACCTGAACATCGATATGATCACCGGCGGCAAGGATATCCACATTTTTCACGATGGTTCCCTCCGGGAGCCGGCGGGTGATACTGTAACCCCTTTGTAAAACCCCCAGGGGACTGAGGCTCTGGAGGGCGATCCGTTGCCGGTCCAGGCCATGCCTGTTTTCTTTGAGACAGTTCCGCATCCCCGTAACAAGCTGTTCGTGCCGGTGGGTGACCATCATTCGGGACTTTGCTACTCTCTCTCCGGGACCGGCCTGCACGAGGCGGGTCTTCAGGTAACCCAGCTCCCGGCTGCGGGCAGCGAGCGTCCGGTTCATGGATAAGGTCAGCTTATCCAGGTGATCGTCGAGGATCAGGCGGAAATCGCTGAGGATGCGGTCCGGTGATTTGAGGCGCCGCGTTGCCTCGGCGACCCTTTCCCGTCGCCGTAACGCCAACCGCTGCTGAACATGAAGGAGGCGCCCGTAGGAGCCTTCTATTTGCCGGCACAGCTGTTCCCGGGACGGGACAATCATTTCCGCCGCTGCGGAAGGGGTCGGCGCCCGCAGGTCGGCAACGAAATCGGTAATAGTATAATCCGTCTCATGGCCGACGGCGGAGACGATGGGGATGGGAGAAAGGAAAACCGCCCGGGCTACCTCTTCCGTGTTGAAGGGGTGGAGATCCTCCAGGGAGCCCCCTCCCCGGGCCAGGACGATGACATCGACGTCATGCTTTTTCTGTAGGGTGTCGATGGCCTTGACAATCTCCGGGGGCGCCTCGGGTCCCTGGACCCGCACGGGGGCAATCAGGATGGAAATCGAGGGGAAACGACGGCCCGTTACCTGGAGGATATCCCTGATCACCGCGCCGGTGGGGGAGGTGATCACGCCAATGCGCTTCGGCAGGAACGGTATGGGTTTTTTATGCCCATCGTCAAACAACCCCTCCGCCTGAAGTTTGGCCTTGAGCTGTTCGAAGGCCTTCTGGAGCGCCCCCAGCCCTCTGGGCTCCACCCGGTCAATGATGAGTTGGTAGTCTCCCCGCGGGGCATAGACGGTAACCCGGGCCCGGCAGGCGATATGCAGACCGTCTTCGAGAGCGAAGGGCGTCTTTTGCCCTGACCGGAAGATGACGGCCCGGATCTGGCTCCGGTCGTCCTTCAGGGTGAAATAGCTGTGACCCGAGGCGGGGCGGCGCAGGTTGGAGACCTCCCCCTCCACCCAGACGGATTCGAACCGGGCTTCCAAAAGGGCCTTTATATGTTCACTGAGCTGGCTTACTGTCCAGATGTCTTGCATTATCCGCCTTCTTTCTGATCGGAGGCCTATCAGATATCAGGGGGGATGACAAGGTAGTTTTTCTTAAGTTATTGACATTTATCCGTCTATGATTTAAGGGAAATCATCTTTTCAAAATTGAGGCGTATATGAAGAAAAAAGAATTTTTGGAAAAACCGGTCCAGCATATCGACATCAAGTCTTTTGACGCTGTGGACATTGTCGAGGCCATGAAAAATATGTCCTTTACTGCCAGGGACTTGGGTGATGCCGCCGACATCTACGACCGGATGCTGAAAGACAAAAAATGCGCCGTGATCCTGACCATTGCCGGCAGCACTTCTGCCGCCGGGTGTATGCAGATCTATGTGGATCTTGTGAAAAACAACATGGTTGACGCCATCGTGGCTACGGGCGCCGCGATTGTGGACATGGATTTTTTCGAGGCCCTCGGGTTCCGTCACTATCAGGGTTCGCCCCACGTGGATGACCAGTTGCTCCGTTCCCTCTATATCGACCGGATCTATGACACCTATATAGATGAGGAGCAGTTGCAGGGCTGTGACCGCACCGTCAAGGAGATAGCCGACGCCCTGGCCCCCCGACCTTACTCCTCCCGGGAGTTCATCTGGGAGATGGGGAGATATCTGACCACCCACGCCAAGAAGAAAGATTCCCTTGTTCAGGCGGCCTATGAAAACGACGTCCCCATTTTCTGCCCCGCCTTTTCCGACAGCAGCGCCGGATTCGGCCTTGTACTGCATCAGCATGAACGGCCCGATAACTGCTTGTCTATCGATTCGGTGAAAGATTTCCGGGAGTTGACAATGATCAAGATCAAGGCGGGGACCACGGGACTGCTCATGATCGGCGGCGGCGTTCCCAAGAATTTCGTACAGGATACGGTCATCTGCGCCGAGCTTCTCGGCAAAGAAGTCCCCATGCATAAATACGCCATCCAGATAACCGTGGCGGATGTCCGGGACGGCGCCTGCTCCAGCTCCACCCTGAGGGAGGCCCAATCGTGGGGAAAGGTGGACGTGGCCTATGAAAAAATGGTTTTCGCCGAGGCGACTTCGGTCCTGCCGCTGCTGGCTAATTATGTATACATCAAAGGGAATTGGAAAAAGCGAAAAAAATGGCGCTTTGCCGGGCTGTTTAAATAAAAAAAGTTACCGATAAAAAACCGAGTGCATCCGCCCGCAAGAAACGGCGCCTCCTATGCCTGCTCTTCGAGTTGCCCCGCCTGGAAGGCCGCAACGGCTGACTTCACCGACCCGGTAGCGCCGAGAAAGATCCTCGCGTTCGCCTCTTTGAGCAACGTCGTGGTCTTGGGTCCGATGTGTCCCGTGAGGACGAAATCAATTTTTTCCGCGGCTACGAAATTCCCGGCAGCCGTCTCACGGGTGACTCAATGCATGGGGGCGGTATTTTCCTTCGACACGTACGTTCCCGTGTCCATATCGTAGAATATATAGTAACGGCAGCGGCTGAAGCGCGGGTCCACAAGATCGTTAAGGTCCGGTCCCGTGGAAGAAACGGCAATTTTCATGGAAATTCCTCCTGCGCACTCTTATCTAGCGCACATCAAGCATTTTGATCTCAAAGGTCAGGTTACGACCGGCAAGGGGATGATTGCCGTCGATGGTGATCAGGTCGCCTTCGATTTTAGTGATGCGGCCATCCACCTCACTGCCGTCTGTCCGGGCAAAGGCAACCTCCGTCTCCAGTGCCGGTAGGGTGTCTGCGGGAAGTTCATTTGAGTTCACGATCCAGATCATATCCTGATCTTTGGCCCCATAGCCGTCCGCCGGTTTGATCGTGACGGTCTTGGTTTCACCCGCCTTCATTCCCATGACGGCGTTTTCAAAACCCTTGATAACTTTACCCTTTCCTACCTTAAATTCCAGAGGATCGCTGCCGATGTTTGTCTCGAATACCTTGCCGTCCTTGAGTTTTCCCGTATATGAGATTTTTACCCAACTGCCTCTTTTCACCTGTGACATGCTTGACGGTTCTCCTTGTTTATGTTTTATAGATAACGAAAAGTCGTGAGAGCGATTTTCATCAAACCCATCTCAATATTTAATTGCCTATTTTCATATTCATGATTAAAAAACAAGGCTAACATGTAAGTGGTTGATAGCTGTGAGCTATCACGTCACAAAGCCTGATCATTGAGGATTATCCGGATGAAATAACGATGGGAAGCGCAATCAAGGAAACATACAGTGAGCAGTACGTTACGTATGCACTTGAGATGGATGGTAAATTCTACCTCGTAGAGCATGTGCCAGCCAGGGTATGCCTGGAGACGGGGGAACAGTATTTTGCCCCGGAGACAGTCGAAAAAATTCAGAAGATCATCAATTTCATCTCCTTGGGAATTTTAATTTATATCTTGATTTCATGGAGATAATTTTCCATAGTAGCCTGCAAACAACCACACCGGACTACTA
>DMAT01000028.1 GCA_003451635.1 Syntrophus sp. (in: bacteria)
GGG
Source organism: Syntrophus sp. (in: bacteria) (assembly GCA_003451635.1). GTDB lineage: Bacteria > Desulfobacterota > Syntrophia > Syntrophales > UBA8958 > UBA8958. The sequence continues at coordinate 4 of DMAT01000028.1, forward strand.
GAAAGGAATGGCCATACACGGGCTCCGGGAATAGATTCGGTAGAGGACTTCTTCGTCGCTCTGAATATGCTAATATTTACAGCTACGTAGTCATGGACATACGATGGCACACAATAGTTATCCAACTTTAGGAGTTATCGATGGAACATATTGATTTACAGGGATTTACCGACCAAGCAATAGAACACGCCCAGCGGCCCCGTAACAAGGGAATACTTCCCGAATTCAACGCCGAGGGACGGATTACGGGACCGTGCGGTGAAACTATGGCCTTCTGGCTGAATGTAAGGGACGAGACGATTCAAAATGCATCATTTTACACGACGGGATGCGGATCTTCATTGGCCTGTGGGAGTATGGCAACTTGTCTGGCCAAGGGCAAACCCATCGGGGAAGCGGCCCATCTAAGCCAGCAGGACATCCTGACCGCCCTGGGGGGAATGCCCCCGGAGGTGGAGCACTGCGCCCTTTTAGCGGCTAATACCCTGAAGGCGGCTTGTGAAGATTATCTTAAGAACCATAACAAGGGATAAAGAGATTCCCTGCCGGATCAACAGGGCGTAAAAACTGGCGCTGAGGGGCGAATGATGAGTAATAAACCTGCCATTGGTATAAAGAGTTAAGACCCTTTCCACCTTGGGAATTAAAGTGGCAGATAATTAATTGGTACGAAGGACGGTGGACGGAACGGCGCTGTTTTCCCCGTTCAGCCTGCCGCCGGGTGGTGTTTTATCCACGAAAACGCTCATTGAAAGGAGGAAATCTATGGCCGAGGAAATCAAGGTTGGCTGCGCCCGCCCCACCGGGGGGCTTGTTGGCGCAGAAGAAGAGAAGCAGGCAACCCCAGGGGAAACGCAAACAGCAAAAGGAAAGGAGCTGAAGACTATGATCCAGGTCGGCAAACAGGCCCCCGATTTTACATCCCCCGCTTATCACAAGGGGAATTTTGTATCCGTCAAACTGTCTGAATATCTTGGCAAATGGGTGCTCCTCTGCTTCTATCCAGGAGACTTTACTTTTGTTTGAGCGACAGAGATTTCGGCGGTCGCCGAAAAATATTCCGAATTCGAGAAGTTAGGCGTGGTAATCCTTTCCATGAGCATCGATAGCGTTTTTGTTCACAAGATGTGGAACGATCATGAACTCTCCAAAATGGTCGCCGGAGGCGTGCCCTTTCCCATGCTCTCCGATACGGGCGGCAAAGTGGGAACGGCGTTCGGAGTTTACAGCGAAGAAATGGGCGTGGAAACACGTGGACGTTTCATCATCGATCCCGACGGCATCATTCAGGGATTCGAGGTCCTGACCCCGCCCGTGGGTCGCAACGTCAACGAGTCCTTCCGCCAGGTACAGGCCTTCCAGCTTGTCCGGCAGAGCAAGGGAACGGAAGCCACTCCGTCCGGATGGCGTCCCGGCAAAATGACCCTGAAACCGGGTCCCGATCTTGTCGGTAAGGTATGGGAGGTCTGGAAGACCGACATGGCTTTTGATTGAGGACTTGTGTTGTCAAATGGAAATAGGCGGCGGGGAGCGCCCGTCGTCTATTTCTTAAATGACGATCTAAAAATCAGGAGGGAAGAGAAATGGCTGATCAAAACTTGAAACCAGTGGAAAGGATAGAAATTATTTCCTTGCAGGACAACTAAATTGAGGTGACGGCCACGGACAACAGCGCTGTCGTGACCAAGGCCATCCCTTTGAAGGAGGAGTATTTCCGTCAGTCGGTGCTCGCGGAGCATGGCTTTCGCCGTCGTTGGCCCCGCTACCTGAAAGTCACGGTAAGGAACATGAAGATCTTATTCTCCCCTCTGAGCAGGGAACAGATCGCCGCCGCAGGTCTAACGCTCACCGAATCTCCCTCACCCCTCTTGAGGTTATGATTGCGGATCAGAAATAAATAATTCCCCTCCGGTATTTCGGAGGGGAATTATGAAAAGGTTAGCTTTCCCGACGTGATTCTATTTGTCTTCTTTCATGCCCATAAGTTTTTTGGCCATCTTCTTTTTGGCCTCGAAATCTGTCAGGAGAGTAAACATAAACCGCTGGCCCTGGGGGGCCCCGGCGCCGTGCCACGTCCCCACGCCATGGAGTCCCGCCGTCCAGTGCTGGAGGAACTTGGCGACCTTCATGCGCTTGTCCGCCGGCGCCGCTGCTCCGAAGGCCTTTTTCAGCACGGGGCCTACCTCCGGGTCATCCAGATCCTTCATTCTCGGGGCGGTTACCACGAGCCCACCGCCGATATCGCCGGCGTTCTTGATGATCTCATAGAAGCCATGGGCGATGTTCAGCTTGGCGGCATTGCCGAAAAGGTCATCGGGGAGGAAGACGCCCGACCCTTTTGGTTCCTCCCTCCCCCGCATGGCCGCGGCGATGGCGCAGGCATGGGATGTCTCACTGTAACGGACCATGTCGACGATCTTCTCCTGGATATGGGGGATCTTCTCCACGCCGATGTATTCCGCCGCCATCATAGTGCCGCCGATAATCAGGTCGGCGAATCCCACCTTGCAGGCCCCGCCGCAGTTCATCCGGTGGGCCTTGGCAAACCGGGTTACCATTTTTCCGCAGTACTTGGTTTCACCACAAAGGAAAACCCGCTCCCAGGGAATGAAGACATTATCAAAATACATCGTCGAGGTCTCCCGCTGACCGTAGAGTGGGTTCCCAAGTTCGTCTTCATTGTCGCAATATTCCCGCTCCGCCGATAAGGCGTTGTACTGGCAGATGTAGGAGAGACCCGGAACGCTGTTCTGGACGGCAAAGGCGAGGGCGAACTTTTCTTCTCCCTCTTTTAGCGACCCGCCGGGAAGGACCAGGGTTTCATGGGAGCCGATGGCGCCGCTCTGGCTGACCTTGATCCCCCGGACCACAATCCCGTCGTCGCGCTTTTCGACGAGGTGAACGTAGGTATCGATATCATCCTGCTGGGAGGGTCTCTTCTTCCGATCCCCCTTGGCGTCGGTGATGGCCCCCGACACGGCCAGGTCATTCGCCTGGGCATAAGCGAGCCACTTGTTGAAGCTTTCATTGTACTTGGTCCCCAGGTCGCGGTCCATCTCCCAGGTCGTGGAGGCGAGGCTGTTGAGGGCGTCGCAGCCGACACAGCGATAGTTGCAGGTACCTACGGTCTGACTGGTGAGGAGGGCCATCTCCTGGCGCATATCCAGGTCGTGGATGTTCCGGGCCACATTGAGGTTGCGGTTAACCGGCTCCCCTGTCAGATGGGATGTCGCCACCATGACTTCTTTGTGGGCCGGATCTTCCGCCAGGCCGTAAATGGCGGAATTGGCCATGACCATGGACTTGGTGACGGGATTCTTAAGCAGGTTTTTCACCCATTTCCCGCCGCAGTAAACACGGGGCTTCATCTTATTAATACTGTCCAGATACTCCTTTGCCGTTTTTAAAGCCATAATCTCCTCCTTTTTCCCTTTTATTTTTCAGATCTGACTTCTATGAAACATTCCGCCTCGCCCACAGTGCAGGGAAAGGCAACTATGTTAAGTAAGGCCGCATCCAGGATCTCCCTCAGTACTGCCGGCGACCGCTTTCCCGGCAACATCAGCCGCAAACACCTTCCCTTCAATTCCCCCGCCACGGCCAGGTCCGTACGGTAAAAACCGGGAAGCGTTTTCATGCGGAGGCAGGAATCGGCAAAACAGGCAAATGTCCCAGCCAGGCCCTCGTACTTCCTCCAGACCTTGCCGTCAATACTGACGTCGATGATCTCCACACCTTTTTCTTTATTGCTTAACACCACCCTTGTTCCTCCCTGTCATGCTACATCTTTTTCATTATTTCCTGGGCGGCGACATGGATGGCGTCCCAAGCGCCGCCGAAGGGCGGAGCGTAGGGAAGGTCCAGGTAACCCACTTCGTCGATGCTCAGTCCCGACCAGAGGGCGACGGACAGAGCGAAGATCCGCTGGATAGCCCCTTTTTTCCCCGATGCACTGGCCGCCAAGAAGCCTCCCCGTGACCTTGTCGGCCACCAGCTTCACCCCAAGTTTCTCTCCCTGTGACATGGGTCGCCCGACGGGA
>DMAT01000157.1 GCA_003451635.1 Syntrophus sp. (in: bacteria)
CTAAAACCGCATCAAACGATACGGCGGCAAAATGGCTATCCTCATGATGGATATCGATTTTTTTAAGGGCGTAAATGACCGATACGGACACCAACAGGGAGATGTGGTCCTCTGTGACATTGCGGACATCATCAAGTTATCGGTCAGACAGGCCCTCGACTCGCCTTGCCGATATGGAGGGGAGGAATTTGTCGTGATTATGCCCGACACTGATCTGGCCGGCGCCCTGACCCTGGCCGAACGTATCCGGGAAAGCGTCCAGAACCATATCGTGGAGGCGCCGGAAGGCCATTTCAATGTCACCCTGAGCGGCGGTATTGCCTTCATGGATCAACAGAGCCTTATTCCGAGAATAGAATTGTTAAAAAAGGCCGACATCGCCCTCTATCGGGCCAAAGAAAACGGGCGCAACCAAATACAGGTCTGGTAAATCGGCATTTCTTAGCCTTCGATGATAGAATGTTCAAACATGGAATTTGTGGCGGGCGATTTTCAAGAAATCGAGGGTATTTCGTAAACGAAGTCAGCGAATTGACCACTTCCGATAAAATGCAATACTTCAGAACATAATCACTGGCCAGATCCACGGCAATTATTTTATAGCGATACAAGAGGACGCGGGGGATGAAGAAAAGGACAGCATTATATTTTATTATAATTTACCGTAAGTACCTTATCTATTTAGTCCTTTTTATAATGGTCGGCTACGTCCTGCTTTATCTAACCTATAACAACGTCAAGCATGAAATGATCGAGAGCCAAAATGCCAGGCAGATGATTCACGCCAAGCAAGCCGCCAAATCTATAGAGTCTTTTTTTAATAACCATATTGCGGTTTTGCGGACGATGGCGAAAAATGAACATATTGTCGCCATCGATGAGCGGGGGAAAAGGATGATGCGCGATTATTATTCATCCTACCCGGAGGAGATAAGCATCATTACCCGGATTGACAGGGAAGGCAGTATTCTTTACTCCGAACCCTACGACTCAAAAGTGATCCATCAACTCGTGACAAAGATTGACGATTTCCGAGAGGTCAAGCGCACCCATCAGGTTGTGGTCAGCGACGTCTTCACGAACAGACGGGGTTTCAAGACTATAATCCTTCATGTTCCTGTTTTCAAGGGGGGGGCCTTTGACGGCTCATTAGCGCTGCTTTTCCCCTTCGATCTCATTGCCAGGCGTTATGTCGAGGATATCAGGATCGGCCAGGGCGGTTATGCCTGGATTATCAGCAAAAGCGGCGTCGAACTATCCTGCCCGGTCCCCGGTCATGTCGGCAACTCAGTATTCGACAATTGCCGTGATTTTCCCGACATCATTGCCATGGCGAAAAAGATGACACAGGGCGAACAAGGTGTAACAACCTACCAGTTTGATCAAATACGGGGAGACGTGGTCAGCAAGACAACGAAACACGCTGTGTTCATGCCAATCCGCCTGGAAAACATTTTATGGTCCGTTGTCGTCGCTACTCCTGAGGACGAATTATTGACTCCCCTCCATGGTTTCCGGAATCGGATCATCCTGATTGCTATCCTTCTGCTGATCGGAATGGGGGTTTTCTTTTATGTGTTATTCAAAACCAAGATTTTGGCTGAGGAAGTTGAGCGCAGGCGCAAGGTAGAGGATGCTCTCCGCCGGGGCGAGGCAACCCTGCGCGGTGTGTTCCTGGCCGCACCCGTTGGTATTTGCATTATGAAAAACCGCCTTTATCAGAGCGCAAATGTTTATTGGTGCGAGAGTTTTGGCTACCCAGAGGAAAGTATCATCGGCAAGGATACCAGGTCGCTGTATGAGAATGACGAAGAGTATGATCGAGTGGGGCAGGAACTTTACACTCATCTGCGAGAACGGGGGCTGGCATCGGCCGAAACAAGGCTGCGCCGGGCTGATGGTGTATTTCGCGACGTTATTTTGACAGCCGCACCTCTGCGGGCCGATGACCTGACGGCTGGCACAGTGGCAATAGTCCACGATGTAACAGAACGCAAGCAGGCGGAGGAGGCACTTCAAAAGAGTGAACAGCGCTTCCGGGCAATCTTCAATTCCACCTTCCAGTTTACGGGCCTAATTACACTTGACGGCAGGCTGATTGAGGCGAATCAGGCGGCCCTGGATTTTGCCGGCATCAAATTGGATGATATCATCAACCGACCTTTTTGGGAGGCACGCTGGTGGCGGGGAAACGAAACCCGGGTCAGGCAGGTGAAAGATGCCATATCCAGCGCTGCCCAAGGAGAGTTTATACGCTACGAAGTAGAGTTGCAGGGGACCGGTGATACAACAGCGATAATTGACTTCTCTCTAAAGCCTGTTTTGGGACAGGCCGGGGAGGTTGTATTGCTCATTCCAGAGGGACGGGACATTACCGAACGCAAACACGCGGAAGAGGCGCTGCGGGAAACCCAGAGGAGGCTGACGGACATCATTGAATTCCTTCCGGACGCCACCCTGGTCATTGACAAGGACGGCAAAGTCATTGCCTGGAACCGCGCTATCGAATCCATGACAGGAGTCAGGTCAGAGGATATGCTGGGCAAAGGCAATTATGAGTACGCTCTTCCATTTTACGGGGAAAGAAAGCCAATTCTGATCGATCTTGCCCTGCATCCGGTCCGGGAAAGAGAAAAAGAATACACGTCCATTCAGAGAACGGACGATATTCTTATAGGAGAAGCCTACACGCCGGCGCTGGCGCCCGGGAATGTCCATCTGTCCGCAACAGCATCCGTACTGAGGGATTCCGGGGGCCAGATCATCGCCGCCATCGAGTGCATCCGCAACAACACCGATCGTAAGAACATGGAGGAACGTCTGCAGCGCGCAGAAAAAATGGAGGCTTTAGGGGTGTTGGCAGGTGGTGTGGCCCATGATATGAATAACGTCCTGGGTGTCCTGGTGGGTTATTCCGAATTATTATTGCAGGAGGTCCCGGAGGGAGGCCGTGCCGGCAAATATGCCAAAAATATTCTTCAGGGGGGTGAAAGGGCGGCCGCCATTATCCAGGATCTACTGACCATGGCCCGCCGGGGTGTTTCTGTATCGGAAACGGTAAACCTTAATCGGATCGTATCCGGTTTCCTCAAGTCGCCTGAGTTCGAGATGATTAATCTTCAACACCCCGACATCCTGTTCCGGAGTCAGTTTGAGGCAGACCTTTTCAACATCAAGGGATCGCCTGTTCATCTCTTCAAGACGATTATGAATCTCCTGTCGAATGCCGCGGAATCAATACACGGAGCGGGTGAAGTTACAATTACAACTGAGAACCGCTATGTGGACTTAACGATCCCGGGCTATGAAAACACGCAAGAGGGTGAGTACGTGGTGTTGACCGTTGCCGATACGGGTTCGGGGATTTCGCCGGCAGATATGGGACGGATCTTTGAGCCATTTTACACGAAGAAGGTCATGGGTCGTAGTGGTACGGGTCTGGGGCTGGCGGTGGTATGGGGGACCATGAAGGACCACAGAGGGTATATCGATGTGCACAGTGAAGAGAACAGAGGCAGTGTCTTTACCCTGTATTTTCCGGTATCGCGAGAGGATTTGTCAAAGAGAGATCAAGAATTGTCACCGGATTCATATCAAGGTCGAGGAGAGACTATTCTGGTTGTGGATGATATTGAGGAGCAACGTTTGCTGGCTGCAACGATTTTGGAGAACCTGAATTACCGGGTGACAACGGCAGCAAGCGGCGAGGAGGCCATAGAATATCTTAGAGCAAACAAGGCAGACCTGATTGTCATTGACATGATCATGTCTCCAGGTATCGACGGC
>DMAT01000061.1 GCA_003451635.1 Syntrophus sp. (in: bacteria)
GGTGCTGCCCTTGCCGGGTTCGCTGGAAACGCTGATGAACCCTCCGTGACTCTTGATGATTCCGTATACCGTGGAGAGCCCCAGGCCCGTTCCCTGATTCCTGGCTTTGGTAGTAAAGAAAGGTTCGAAAATCCTGGCCCGGGTCTTTTCATCCATCCCCGCCCCGGTGTCGGCCACAGAGATCCTTACGAACCGTCCCGCTTGGACATGAAAGGCACTGGCATGGGAATTGCTGATATCGGCGTTGGCGCTTTCAATGGAGAGAACGCCGCCGTAAGGCATCGCCTGGCAGGCGTTGATGCACAGGTTGAGGAGAACCCGCTCGATCTGTCCACAATCGGCCATCACGGACCGGAGATCATCCTGATGACGCTGACGGACGATGACGTCCTTTCTCGACAGCTCAAAGATGACCATGTTTTTGGTAATGAGGTCTTTGATGTCAATTTCAGCGGTCTCATTTTGTCCGCCCCTGGAAAAACTGAGCAGTTGTGACGTCAATCTGGCGCCGGTGCAGAGCTGTTTCTGGATGGCCGCTAAGCGGTCATCCCGGAGTTGATCGTTCAAGGCGCCCTGGAGAAGGAGCGACAGATTCCCCTGCATGACGCAGAGGATGTTGTTAAAATCATGAACGATGCCTTCGGCAAGGGTCCCGACGGCCTCCATCTTCTCGGCATGGAGGAGATGGGCCTCCATTCTTTTATGCTCCGTCACATCCTGGTAGGTGGTCACGAATTTCCCGTTCTCCGTAACGACAGCATATAAATCTATGACCCTATCCATTCCGTCTTTACAGCGGATCATTGATGTCTGGGCGCTAATTCTTCCCGTTCCTTGATCCGTGAGCTGATTGCGGGTCCAGCAGTCGACGACTTCCTGGCGGTAGGAAGGGGTGCTATAGGCCAGATCAAACCAGGCCATTTTGTCCGGAAGATCGGCAAGGGTGTATCCGAAGATTTCCATGAATCTCGGATTCACATATTCAAAGGAAGTATCGCCCCGCATCACGGAGATCCCGATCGGGGCGTGTTCCACCAGGGAACGGAACATCTCCTCCTGCTCCCGGAGGTCACAGCGTGCCTTTTTTATTTCCGTCAGATCGATGACGAAGCCAACGATGGACTGAATGCACCCGTCGGGGCTCTTCAACAGTTTTCCCGTTAGATATCCCCAAAAGACACTGCCATCTTGCCGCAGGAAGCATCTCTCCGTTGTGATGTCCCCCTCTTGCTCTCCCCGAATTATGCTCTTGATTCTCTCTCTCGCGGCGTCTCTTTCCGTCCCCACTATAATGGCTTCATATTGCTTGCCCACGAGTTCATCGGGTTCATAGCCGAGCCGTTCGGTCATGTAGGCGTTGGCATACGTGACGACACCCTGTAGATCGATGACGAATATTCCGGCGTTGGACGCCTCTACAATGGTTCGCCAACTGTTTTCCTTCTGCCGGAGCTCTTTGTCGCGCTGTCGGCGTTGGGTGATGTCCTCACAGGTCCCTACTTGGTAAGCGACATGTCCTCCCCGATCACGGACCACCCACGCATGGATGGAGACCCAGGGCATCGTCCCGTCCCTACGGCGGATCCGGGCCTCGAATCCTTCCACAGAGCCATTTTCGGTCAGCAGCTTCATCAACTCATCAGCCGTTTCAGGATCGGCATAATAATGGAGCGTCACGTCCCTGATGGCCGCCGTCATCTCATCCGGGGATTGATACCCGCACATCCGTGCCAGGGACGGATTGACGGCTATAAGCCTGCTGCCGGGGGCCGTCTTAAACATCCCCAAAACGGCAGTTTCAAACAAGGAAGGACATTGCTCGTCCCATGTTTCAAGGGTATTGGGCATCATCTTTTATCCTTTCGGGGGGGGTAAAGTCTCTTCGATTTTTTATAAAACGGCAATCGCGGAGCTATGAATAACTGGGTATAAGGAGGAAGACCGGCGGCATGAAACGACGCCGGAACATGGAATGGGTGACGGAAAAACAGAAGATAATCAAGTATAATCATTAGGTATTGTCCAAGATTATGATCTCAAATCGCTACGCTCCCTAAGAACATAGTCGCCCCACCAGGCTTATGGATTTGGGTCCATCGAAATGGGCGTCTCCAATAAAAGAATGGGGTCACTTCGCACGCTGCCTCTTTTAAAGGACAGGACGCTCAATGACAATACTGGTTCATTTCTAATTACATGCTAGGCATTCTTAGTGCTACAGGTAGGAGGAAAGGCAGGAACTCAGACTGACGTCTTTATTTTTGATGTTCATTTTTTTTCGGATTTTGGCCCGGTGATAATCGATTGTTTTATGCGAAAGGGAAAGCATCTGAGCAATTTCCTTGGTTGTTTTGCCTTGTTTGACCATTTGGGCGATCTGGATTTCCTTGGATGTCAAGTTGAGGCATCGCTCTTTCATATTGGCGAGAAACGGGGACAGGACGTCCTGTAAATTGGCTTCCAGGAGATCGAGGCAACCGCTGCTCCGCGGGTCCGTCATACAGGCCTTGAGCATTTCCAACGGCGGCATCACCAGGCCCCTGATATTGGTCAGGAGAGTTGCTTCTATTTCTTTTTTATCCTCCATCCGTTGCTCCAGAAGAACCTTCAGGGTCGTATTGAGATCCTCAAGGCGCCGATTCTTGAGGGCCAGCTCTTTTTCCCGCTTTTTCCGCCCGGTTATATCCAACAGGGTGCCGATAACGGCCGGCCTCCCCTGAAACATGGTGCGGGAACTGTAGACCTCGGCATGTCTGATACTACGGTCGCCTGTGCATATCTTGAAGCCATAGTTGCAGGATTCCACTTCCCCGGATATCCGCTTCCGGATATTCTCCTCCACCAGGGGCCAGTCTTCGGGGGCGATGACGTTTCTCGGCCCTGTTTTGTTGATCAGGGCATCCAGCGGATATCCCAGAATCTCGGCAAACTTCGCATTGACGTACTTAAATATGTCATCCTGGATAAGATAAATGCCGACCACCGCTTTTTCCGCCATATCCCTGAACTTGCCTTCCGATTCCCGCAAGGCCTCTTCCGCGCGCCGACGGGCGCTGATATCAGTTATCGCAATTTGTGCACCCACTATCAAGCCGTCTTTTTGCAGCAGCGTCGTTTTCAACACCACCCATAATGGTTCGCGGTCTTTACGGGAAAGAGAAATCTCCAACTGCTGAGGAGGATCTCCTCGCAAGCGGGCGGCCAGTCTTTCCACCAGTAGCCGCCGCGTCTCGTCATTAAAGAACCCGTTTGTGAAGCCGTCCTTGCCGAGCAGCTCTTCCCGCCGCCACCCGGAATGTTCCTCGATCGTCCGATTGATGACNNCCCCGCCGTATCGACAATGCAAATCCCTATGGGGGCGTCTTCCAGGAAATTCCGGTATTTCTCCTCGCTCTCCCGGAGGGCCTCCTCGACCTGTTGACGCTTGGCAAGCTCCTTGCGCAATTGGGAATTGATCTGGGACAATTCCACGGTGCGTTCTGTGACGAGGCATTCCAGACGGGTTCGATAGGCAGCTAATTCTTCCGCCATCTTCTGGCGTTCCGTAACGTCACGGACATTCATGACAAAGCCCGCCACATCGGGATGATCTAAAAGATTATTTCCCACCCCTTCCAGTATCCGCACCGAACCGTCTTTATGCTTGATGGCAAAGGTATTCGGAATAATAACATCCTTGGTTTGGGTCGCTTTGTCATAATCAACGAAGGCCCTGACCAGATCATCGGGCGAGATAAAGTCAAAACCGCTCCGGCCGATCAACTCTTCCGAGCGATAACCCAAAAGACGTTCCGTCGCGGGATTTACATAGGTGATCGTTCCTTCTCGATCGGCAATGACAATGAAATCCAATGAATTTTGCGTAATGGCCCGGAAATAGGCTTCGCTTTTATGCAGGGCAGCGATGGTTTGTTTACTGGCGGCATCCTCTTTTTTTAACTTTTCAATTTCATAGCGCAACGCATCCATTTCATTGCTTGAACTTATTGGTGTGGATGTGTTGCTCTTCATCCTGAAAACCTCTCAAGGCTATTGCGAAGCATAATCGGTGCGGACTGATGTTTTATATCGTTACAGGCCATCATTTTTGGCAGCAAATCAGAAGTGCTTCGTTGCATTTCTGACGATGGGTTTATCGCCTCAACTTGTAATGGGTACGACCATCGTAATCGACGCTGTTGGGGGATTGAGAAAAAAAGACTTTCCCGTTCAGCTTTTGGCCTTGCAACACATTGATTGACTTTGCTATTTTGCGGGTGGCGTATACGAAGATAAGGCTATTATGTCAAGAAAATGTTAAATGGACGGTTGATTATTACTTGTGTAAGCAGCTATAGTTTCTAAGAGTTTTGCCTTTTTTACAGGCTTGTTCAAGTGAGTATCGCAAACCGCGGC
>DMAT01000138.1 GCA_003451635.1 Syntrophus sp. (in: bacteria)
TCCCTTCTACACCGGTTCGCTGCTCTTCCACGACGGCGTTGTGGCCTTCAGCGAGGCCCGCGACAAGATCGCCCGGGGCTTCGAACTGGCGCTGCGCGTGCCCCTGAAAGAATCCATCTGGGGTGACCTGAAAGTCTGATGCCCCGAAGGGAGGTACCGATCATGTCAGAGGTATTGTTACAGGAAAGAACGGAAGACGGGATTCTGATTCTCACGCTGAATCGGCCCGAAGCCATGAACTGCTTCAATTTCGATCTGCTGGCCGTTCTGGCCGATGTGATCCGCGAAGCCAACTTCGACCTGGACCTTCGCTGCATCATCATCACCGGCGCCCGCTCGGGCGATGAACCCAAGAAGTGGTCCTTCTCCACCGGCGCCGACCTGAAGGAGCGCCGCACGCTGACCCAGGACCAGGTCCGCCGGTTCATTTTCACGATCCGCAACACCTTTACCGCCGTGGAGCAGGTCCGCGTTCCCGTCATCGCCGCCATCAACGGCTTTGCCTTCGGCGGCGGTACGGAACTGGCGTTAGCCTGCGACATTCGCATCGCTTCTTCAAACGTCCTCATGGGGTTGACAGAGACTTCTCTGGCCATCATCCCCGGAGCCGGTGGCACCCAGCGCCTGCCGAGAATCGTCGGCGTCGCCAAAGCCAAGGAGCTGATCTACACGGCCCGCCGGTTCAACGCCCAGACGGCTTTGGATATCGGGCTGGTCAGCAGGATTGTCGAGCCCGACAAACTCATGGAGGCAGCTCTCGAGTTAGCGAGGGAGATTGCCAAAAATGGCCCCATCGGCGTGGCCCAGGCCAAGTTTGTCCTCAATTATGGTATGGAGGCAAGTCTTGGCGTTGCCCTGCCTTTGGAATCGAAGGCTTATGAAGTAACTATCCCGACAAAGGACCGCCTGGAAGCCCTGGCTGCCTTCGTGGAAAAGCGGAAACCTGTTTTCAAGGGTGAGTGATTGACGGATTAACGTACTTCCCCTCCTCCCATCCTGCCGCCGGAGGGGGGGAAGTTAACCTTAACAAAGCACAAATTTTAACTAAGGAGGATGTTTTTTATGGCGACAGAGTACGATTATTGGAAGATTTTCCCGAGAATGCCCAAGAAGGTAACCCTTGGCGACATCACAATCCGCGACGGTTTTCAGCATTGTGAGAAGTTTATCTCAACAAACGCCAAGATTTTTTACGGCCAGGAAATGATCCTTGCCGGTGCTAAGGAAATCGAAGTGACCAACCTGGGGAGCGCTGTTACGACGCCTCAGTTTAGTGATGCCGATGAGGTTCTGACGGCCATGCGCAGCGATTCGTTTAAGAAGACCTGCGCCCGTGCGGGAATCAACTACGACGAACTGTCCATGACCGCCGTTACGATTCGCGAAACCGCTGTGGACCGGGCGATCGAATTGAAGAAGCAGGGGATCGGTCCCGACCGCATCCTCATGATGGTCTCCACGGATCCGGAGCATCATTTCGCCAATTCCGGCACGACCTTGTCTCAGTATTGGCGGGAGGCGGAGCGGTGCATCAAGAAGGCGCGCGATGCGGGTCTGAAGATGTGCGGCACCGTCAGCACCATCTGGGGAAGCCCCATCAGCGGCGCCACGGAATTGAAAGACGCCGTGGAATTCACGAAACGCTGGTTCCAGATCGGCGCCCACGACATCGAGCATGCCGACCACGACGGCTCCGCCAACGCGGCCGACGTCTATCGCTACTGCTCCATGATCCTCGACGCCATGCCCAATCCCGAAGGCCACCTGCTTCACCTCCATGAGACGAAGCGGATCGCCTCTTCGTCCATCCTGGCAGCCCTCCAGGCCGGTTTCACACGGTTTGAGGGGACCCTGGGCGGCCTGGGCGGGCAGCCGGCCAACTTCCTCGACGACTGTCCCATCCGGGGTACCGGCGAGTACTACTATGATGATCCCCGCTTCGTCGGCCTCATCACCTTCGAAGATCTCCTGGTTCAGATCGATGAGCTGGGCATTGAGCACGGCTTTAACGTGGACCGCGTCCTCTGGCTGGGCAAGAAGATGGAGAAGACCCTTAATATGCGACTCCGTTCGGAAGCCATTTACAACGGCCGGACGCAGAAGGCGGGGCACATGAAGTTTGCCCGTCCGGGCCTGAAGAAGCTCATCGATAAGCTGGGCGAGAAGGTCGGTCAGCGGGTTCCGGAAGAATGGTCGGCTGAGGCGATTGTTCCCAAAAAATGGGGTCCCGCGGATCCTATCTGGAAGAAAAAGTAGTTATTCGATGAAAGAAGCTAATCAGGGGGAGCTCGTTGCTCCCCCTGATCTTTAAAATGTTTTGTCATGGCGAGGCGACAAGCCGCGCTGGAGTATTTAAATAATTTCAAGGAGGTTTATCAAATGGCATTAGAAGTCGTAGCCCCAATGCCCGGAACGATTGCTGAGATTCTGGTTTCGGTNNCCATGAAAATGGAAAACCCCATTGTTGCCCCGAAAGGCGGCAAAGTGGCGGAGATCAAAGTGGCGGAGAAGGACAAGGTTGATACCAATCAGGTACTCATCGTCCTCGCATAAGCGCAGATTGTCTTGATTAGAAAGAGACGCCGAATCAGTGGACCCTGGCGGGCCTTACTGATTCGGCGTTTTTTTTTGCCTATTTAACGGGCCATTCCCCTCGTTCCTTGAGAACCTCGCGGTACACTTCCAGGGCCTCGTTGACGGCAGGCATGCCGGCATAAGTTGCCACCTGGAAAAAGATCTCTGCCAGCTTTCTGGGATCGCAACCGACATTAAGGGCTGCATTCACATGCAGCTTCAACTCTCCCGTCGCCCGGAGAGCGGCCAACATGGCGCAGGCGGCCATCTGCCGTTCCGGGAGGGTCAATACTGTCCGGGAATAAAGATTGCCCGTAATGAATTTGGAGAATTCATTGGCCAGGTCCTTGTCGAATTCCCGCCACATAAGGTAGGGGGGGTCCATCTTGACGCCCTTGCCAAAAAGGGTTTTTGCCGTTTCCTGTGTTCTTTTTACAATTTCATCTGACATAATAAAACTACTCCTCTCTCATTTATTTGTTTACTTGTTTATTTTGTGATGAAGATATCCCGGTCCCGATCCTGGAAGTAGAGATGACGATATTTCCCCTTTTCCATGGTGTCAAAAAAGGCCTCCCCCTCCGCTCTGCAGGCAGGGCAGCTCTGACCGGGAATGATTACGGCGTGGATTCGTCTCCCCGTGTCGGCGAAGGAATCGATCATGACCAGACCACCGCAATCGTCGCATACCCGGACCGTTTCTTCCTGCTGTTCCGAGATGCCGTCCGTATCGTAGTAAATCTGCTTCTTCCGTTTGATATATTTATTCGTTCCCACGATCGTTTTTTTCATGTCCCGGCGCTTTTTCCAGAGCATCATGACTTCCGAGGAGGTCCGTTCGATGTACTGGGTGATTTGTTCGGATTGTCGGAGCGCCTCGGCATTATAATCGGGTTCCCGGACGGCGCTGTAGTCCAGACCCGCCATCGCCAGGATGATGCCCACATTTACGTAGGGCAGGAGCTTTTCGATGGAATAGCCCCCTTCGAGGACGGCGATGTCCGGCGCCAGACGCTCATTTAGTCGGGCATAACCCTGGGCGCTGAAACGCATATTGGTGATCGGATCCGTATAATGATTGTCCTGCCCGGCGGAGTTGATGACGATATCAGGCTTGAACTCAGCGAGGATGGGCATGATAACGGTCTCGAGGACATGGAGAAACCCCTCGTCCGAGGTCCGAGGCGGCAGGGGTACGTTAATCGTTGTCCCCAGGGCGTTGGGCCCTCCAAATTCATCGATGGACCCTGTCCCTGGGTACAGGGTCCGGCCGTCCTGATGGATGGAGATGCACAGGGTGTTGGGATCATGCCAGTAAATCTCCTGGGTTCCGTCGCCGTGATGGCAATCCGTGTCGACAATGGCGATCCGCTTGGGACCATAGTGTTTCCGGATATATTCCACCATTATCGCTTCGATATTGACGTTGCAGAAGCCACGGGCGCCGTGGACGACCTTCATGGCATGATGACCAGGCGGTCTGACCAGGGCGAAGGCGTTGTCCACTTCCTTGGTCAGGACCTTTTGGGCCGCCGTGATGGCCCCCCCCGCCGAGATGAGATGGGATTCCGTAATGACTTTGCTTGCCTGGGGTACGCAGATGTGTATCCGGTTAATATCCTCCACCGTTGCCAGTCCGGGTTTGTATTCGATGATGTTCTCAAAATCGAGGAGTCCCTCTTCAAAGACCTGATCCTGGGTATAGAGAAGCCTTTCCTCCCGTTCCGGATGGGTCGGAGAGATGGCCCAGTCGAAGGCGGGGAAAAAGATCAAGCCGGTCTTGCGCTGCGTTTTGTTCATAACCTCTTCCCCCTCGTGAACCCGGAAATCAGCCCCGGTTTGATCTGAACCTTAACCCGGATATTTTTTCCCGCCGTATATGAATCCCGGACCATATTGAATTCCTGATTCTCGATGACTTCGATTTCGAGGTCCTCCTCTTTTGCCCCCATGGCCAGGGCCTTTTCACGAAGCCGCTCCCTGCCGACGGCAATGGCCTCTTCAGATGTGAACCGTGACGGTATCGGTACCTGTATCCCTTCCTCGCCAACGGTTAACAAGCGCCTTTCCGTATCGGCAAGGATTGTCAATTCCGCCGTGGTTCTGGCCAGGGCCGCTCCCACGGCGTTGGCCACTTCCGAATGTTCCGGGATGCAGGGCGTACAATCCAGATAGNNGACCCGCCATCGCCGCCGCCGGTCCGCCTACCACATATAAGACCTTGGGGGTAATTTTTTTCCCTTCGAGCATTTCGTGAATTGTATACACAGGCTGGTTGTTTATTTCTTCTATGAATGAACGCACCGCAGCGACAATCTGACCGCAGGCTTCCTCAAAAATATGTTGCGCCGTTTCCGGAACGGTCCTGTTCAACTGACGGGCAATGGGTTCCAGAGCGGTTACTGCCTTGTCCCGCTCGCCAATAGTCGTTAGCTTCAAAACAATCATCGCGTCGGTCGGAGTGGGGAAAGGTCCTCCCAAAGCGGCTGCCGGACCTTCCCGCTGGGGTCCGATGACAAGCTTGCCGTCTTCAAAACGGACAACACGGTCCCCGCCGAGGCCTATGGACCTTGTCTTCAGTCCCCGGATCAAGGTTTTATGGCCTTCGATAGTAACACCCAGACTTTCAAGGAGGGGAACGCCATCGGCAAAAACGGCGATATCCGTGGTTGTGCCGCCGATGTCCAGGGCGATAGCGTCCTCATTGCCTTGGGCCATGCTGAGAACGCCCATGATGCTGGCCGCCGGTCCGGAAAGAATGGTCTGGACGGGATAGTCGGCCGATTTGGCAACTTCGAAGGTTCCCCCGTCGGCCTTCAAGATATAGATGGGGACGTTGATCCCTTGCTGGTGAACGAATTGAAGAACCTCCTGGACGAAGCGCTGATACAGGTCCCAGATGGCACTGTTAAGATAGGTCGTTGCGATCCGCCGCCGAAAATTGAGATGCCCGGACATGCGATGACCAAGGGAAACATGCTGGAAGCGGTTGCTCAGGATCTCTGCAATCTTCAGCTCCTGTTCGGGATTACGGGTGGAAAATTTGCCCACAACGCCCAAATGATCAATGCCCTCATGAGTCAGTTTGGCGACGCCTTCCTGAATTTCTTTCCCATTGATATCGGCGGCGATAAGCCCGCGGTGATTCACATAGCCAGCAATAAAACAGGTATTTTGAGGAACAGGGAGCAGTGAGGGCGGCAAACCGGGACCGCTGGCAATAATCATTCCCACTTTCTTGATCTTGTTCTGAACGATGGCATTAGTGGAGAGGGTGGTGCTTAGAACCACCCTCTGGAGCTTGGCCGGATCTTCCGCAGCCAGGATTGTGGTTGTAACCTGGAGCAGGGACTTTAATAAATTATAAGTATCCGTAGGGACCTTGGCTTTCTTTTTAATTTTGAACTGATCGATAAGGACTGCATCTGTATGCGTCCCTCCCACATCAATACCTAAGATCATTATTCCTCCGATCAGGACTATCAAAATTTGCGTTGCCTTATATAATGATAAATTTATCTTGACAAGGTAAAAAAAAAGCGTATGGTCTCCTTCACTAAAGGTGATTATTATCATCCCAAGGTAATGAAATTATTGGAAAGGAGGTGACGCTTTGATGAAGAAGGTATTTGCCATTATTCTTTCGCTGCTTTTCGTTGTGACGTTTTCGCTTGCAGTCGTTGGTTGCAAGAAGGCAGAAGAGCAGAAACCCGAGCCGGCTAAGACCGAGGCCCCTGCTCCCGCTCCTGCGGCTCCTGGTGCTCCTGGTGCTCCTG
>DMAT01000124.1 GCA_003451635.1 Syntrophus sp. (in: bacteria)
GTTCCAGGATCTCGAGAGCGCCAAGCGGGCAATGGCGGAAATAACCGGGACTCTCATCATACCCCGCAACGTCGATAAAAGGCAAAGACCATTTTATGTCATGATCAAAGCCAAACTCGACAAGGTCAGGCTGCCTCTCTATATGGAATATGTTTTTTTCTTTGTTTCCCTGTGGGATTTTGAGACCGACTGGTATCGTCAGGAGGTCGCCTTTTGAGAAAAGAAGGTTCCTCCATTTTTCTTGATGTCAAGGAACGCCGCCGCAGAAAAAGGGAGCGAATCCTGATTGTCGTTACGGTGTTCGTGATTGTCCTTTTGACTTTCCTTGAGACCCATCTGACCAGGCAAGAAACAATTCTTCCCGTTTCCAGCAATGTCCTTATCTTCGGCCTTATCAATATAAATATTATTCTGATTATTCTGCTTATTTTCCTTATTGTAAGAAATGTTGTCAAGCTTGTGTATGAAAGGCGACACGGAATCATCGGCTCCCGGATCCGGACAAAACTTGTTGCCGCTTTTGTCAGTTTGTCTCTCATTCCGACGATTGTTCTGTTTATAGTTTCCATCAACTTTTTATCCTATAGCATTGATAACTGGTTCAATCTCAGGATAGGAGACGCCCTGAACAGCACCCTCGAGGTTGCCCAGACTTCCTACCAGCACACGTCGGACTACGCCAAATTTTATGCCCGGCAGATCAGCGGCGATATCAGCGAAAACCGCCTCTACGAGAAAGAACGAGCCAAATATCTTAAAGCTCTGGTCGAACAGCGGCAGAAGATCTATAACTTGGGGCTTCTGGAGGTGTACTTTGACAGCCAGCGCGAAAGGATCACCATCAAGGACCAGAATAAACCCGACGTGGCCCCCGTGACCCTCTCTCCAAAGACTATCGAGGAGGTCTTCTCAGGGAAAGAGGTTTCCACCGTTCAATCTTCGGGCAGCGGCGACCTTGTCAGCGGCATTGCTCCGGTCTATGCGCGTCTCAGTACGGGAGAAGTAATCGGCATGGTCGTGGTAAGCTATTACATCTCCCGGGCTTTCGTCGATAAGGTGGCTGTAATTTCCAAGACTTCAGAAGAGTACAAACAACTAAAACTCCTCAAAAACCCTATCAAGTTCAGCTATATCGTGACGTTGTCCATCGTCACACTCCTTATAATTTTTTCCGCTACCTGGTTCGGCCTTTTTCTGGCCAAGCAGATTACCGTTCCTATCCAGGACCTTGCCGAGGCTACCGGTAAGATCGCCCAGGGTGATCTCGATCACCGGATCGATATCACTGCTGACGATGAAATCGGCACCTTGGTCGATTCTTTTAATTCCATGACGAAAGACCTTAAAAAGAGCCAGCAGAACGTGGAACAGGCCAATATCGACCTTGAACAGCGTCGCAAGTATATGGAGACGGTTCTCAGGAATGTTTCTGCAGGGGTAATCTCTGTGGACAAGGATGATGTGATCACGATCATCAACCGGGCTGCGGAAAGGATGCTGGAGATCAAGACCGAAAAAGTCCTACACCGCCCCTACCAGGAAGTCCTGCAGCCCGAACATATGGTTCTGGTTGATGAATTGCTTGAGGAGATGGAGAAGAGTGAGGATGGGTTTGTCGAGCGACAGCTCGAACTCAATGTCAAGGGACGTCCCCTCACGGTACTGATCACGACGACGATTATCAACGATGATGAAGGACACGATATGGGAATGGTGCTCGTTTTCGAGGACCTTACCCAGTTGCAGAAGGCGGAGCGGGCCGCGGCATGGCGAGAAGTGGCGCGACGCATGGCCCACGAAATCAAGAATCCCCTGACCCCCATCCAGTTGTCCGCCCAGCGGTTACAGCGAAAATACGGTGACCGTCTCGGCGAGGACGGTGAGATCTTTCATGAATGTACGAAGACGATCATCGGCCAGGTCGAGGTGCTGAAGAATCTTGTCAACGCTTTCTCCCGTTATGCCCGCATGCCCGTGACCAATCCATTTCTTAACGATTTGAATGAGGTATTAGTCGACGCCATTGTTCTTTTCCAGGACGCTCACAAGGATATAACCTTTGATTTCCAGCGTGGAGAGGGCATTCCCCAACTTAATATCGATCCGGAGCAAATCAAGCGGGTCATGGTAAACCTTCTCGACAATGCGGTGGCCGCCTTGACGGCAGGAGACGGACGGATTGAAATAATGACGTCCTACCATCCCCGGCAGCACCGGGCGGTTGTGGAGGTTATTGATAATGGTTGCGGGGTGCCGTCAAACTACAAGGGCAAAATCTTTGAGCCCTACTTTTCAACGAAAAGATCGGGAACTGGTCTCGGATTAGCCATCGTCGGCTCAATCATCAATGATCATCATGGCCAGATTAGCGTCACGGACAACCAACCCCGGGGAACGGTTGTGGCATTCGAATTGCCCACCCCGGAAGGGGACATAGAGAAGGGAACCCATGCGTAAAACCATCCTTATTGTCGACGACGAAGAGAGTATTTGCCAGTCCCTGGGGGGTATCCTCAGGGATGAAGGTTACGATGTCCTTACGGCGGGAAGCGGGGAGGATGCCCTGAAAATTATTGACGAAGAAATGCCGAATCTTGTCCTCCTCGATATCTGGCTTCCCGGTATAGACGGGATTGAGGTGCTTAAGGTTATTCGCTCCGATTATTCCCATATCCGGGTGATCATGATGTCCGGACATGGAACAATCGAGACAGCCGTCAAGGCGACCAAGCTTGGTGCTTATGATTTTATTGAAAAACCACTGTCCATGGATAAGATCATTCTTTTAGTCAATCATGCCCTGGATATTATTACCCTTGAAGAAGAGAATGTCCTCCTGAAGCAGAAGGTGAGCCAACAGCATGAACTGACCGGTTGCAGCATATCCATTATGGAGCTCAAGGAGGCGATCGGCATTATCGCTCCCACCAATGCCTGGGTTCTAATCATGGGGGAGAACGGGACGGGCAAGGAACTTGTGGCGAGGTCTCTCCACAAATTAAGCCGTCGTAACGGGAAACCCTTCATCGAGGTCAACTGCGCCGCTATCCCGGAAGACCTGATTGAGAGCGAGCTTTTTGGTCATGAAAAAGGCGCCTTCACCGGTTCGCTGTCCAGACNNATGAAAAAGGCGCCTTCACCGGGGCTACCCAGAAGAAGCGGGGAAAGTTCGATCTGGCCCATGAGGGAACCATTTTTCTGGATGAAGTGGCGGATATGAGCCTGAAAGCCCAGGCCAAGATCCTGCGGATCCTTCAGGAAAAGAAGTTTGAACGGGTGGGGGGGACAAAGATGATCCATGTCGATGTCCGGGTTATTGCCGCCACTAACAAGGATCTGGAAAAAGAGATGGAGGAGGGTCGTTTCCGGCAGGATCTCTACTATCGTCTCAATGTCATCCCTTTATTGGTTTCCCCCCTAAGGGAGAGAATTGAAGATATTCCTCCCCTCGTGGAACGTTTCCTCAACGATTTTTCCGTAAAGGAAGGGGAAGATCCCAAAAAAATTACCGATGAAGCCCTGGCGCTGCTCATGGAGCATGACTGGCCGGGTAACGTACGGGAGTTGAAAAACATTGTCGAACGCCTCGTCATTATGACACCATCAAGAGTCATTGCCGGGGGTGACATTCCATTCTTTGCCAAAGAGAGCAGTCATGAGATTGAAAGCAAGCCGACTTTATCCAAGCTATCGACATCCCTGGATTCAGACAGTTTGCGGATGGCGAGAATAGATTTTGAAAAACAGTATATATTGAGAAAGCTCCGGGAATATGAAGGCAACATCTCCAAAACCGCAGAGGCCATCGGTCTCGAACGCAGCAATCTGCATAAAAAAATAAAGAGCTACGGCCTGGATATAGAAAAATAGGCCGTCAAGATTTACCACTGCCCACGGACTTAAGATCGGAGAGGGAGAAGCGGTTGGCGGGCAGAAAGATAAGTCCCAGCAGGACAACGATGCCCATGGACAGAAAGTGATAAACAATAGCGAAGGATAGGGCCTCTGTTTTGGGGATACCGTAGAGGGTCAGTCCCAGAATGCAGAAGAAATGCCAGTTGCCTACGAAACCAGGTCCTGCGGGGATGGCGATGCCGATCATCAGAATGACCATGATGACGAAGGCGGCAATAAAAGGCAGGGTTAAATGGAAGGCCAGAAACATCAAGTAAATTGCCAACCCGTCAATGATCCAGAAGGCGAGGGACAGCAGGCCGACCTGGGCAAGTAAGCCAGGCTTAGCCATCATCCCGAACCCGTCGATAAATTGATGAAGCAGCCGATCCGCCTTTACGGCAAAACGATCCGGTAACCGGTGCATGAGGGGGGCAAGCAATTTCAAACAGGCCTCCCTTTTAAAGAGCATGAAGACCATAAAGCCCAGTATACCCAGGGTCAAAACAATAAAAAGGGCGCTGGATCGTATTAACCACAGGGGCACGGGGGTCATGAACATGGTTACGGTGAAGATGAAAAATACCGTCAGGCTGTCAAAAATCCTCTCAATAAAAATCGTCGCCAAGGCGGAACTCATCCGGATGGGGGCTTTTTTGGTGATGAGATAGGGTCTGGCGAATTCTCCGAGCCGGGCCGGGAAGGAGGCAATGGCCAGAAACCCGACGCTGGTTACGGAAAAGAGATCGAACTGGCTGACCTTCTGGATGGGGCTGAGGATGACCCCCCACCGGACAGAACGAATCACCTGCATCAGCACCATGATCACGACGGCGCCGGCCGCATAGGCAATGTCGATGGACCTGAAACCTTGTAGTACCCCCTCGTAGTCGATTCCCCGGAGGGAAAGATAGACAAGGAGGACACTGATTATTATCCCGGCAACGAGCTGTTTCATGGAGAAGGGGCATAACACAGATCGGAGGGATTCACAACGGATGGCGCAAGGAAAATAGAATAAAAAATCCCCTTACGGTGACTGCCGTAAAGGGATGTGTCGGCAAAGGGGTGCGTTCAGGCGAGGATCACTGGCGGCTAGCGCCGGTTTAGCTTACCCAGGCCTTGATCGCTTCAATGACCGGCGCCGTGAACAGGGCGACATAGAAGGTGTAAAGAGCGAATGCCCCGACGGCTTCCCCTGCGTACATCTTCTCAAACTTCTGTTTGATCGAAAAGATGATCAGGCCGCCGATAATGACCAGCCCCAGATGGAAATACGGGAAATTCTCTCCTCCCCCGGCAGTGTATTCGGCAAAGCTGAAAGTTGCCGTCAGGAGCACAAAGATGACCGCAACGATGATGGTGGATAATGTCTTTTTCATGGCATGTGTCCTCCCCTTGTTCTTTTCTTTTACTATAAGGATATGAAAGAACCGTGCCAGATGTCTTGCACCGGCGATAGTAGCTAATAGCTTGAATTTAAATGATATATTATTTCGCCTTTTCCCGGGATGTAACAAAAGTTGAAAGATTCGTTAAATCCATGTAAAAACATGTAAATGAAGCGCCGGGTTCCGGTCCTGGGTGGTTATGTTTTTTTGCAGCCCGGTGAGGGCATAAAAGGGGTTATTTGATGAATCGACGTGATTTTTTGAAGAATGCCGTCGTGTCGGGCGCCGCGCTTACCCTCCCCCTGGGAATGGCGCCTTTTTTATCTATGGCCGGAGGGGCCGACAGGCCGGATCTTGCCGTGGTGCGGGGGGCGTCGCCGGCCCTGATTACCAGCGCGGCTGTGAATGAACTCGGCGGGATGCGCCGCTTCGTTTCCCGGGGAGATATTGTCGTTGTCAAGCCCAATATCGGCTGGGACCGGACACCGGAATATGCGGCCAACACCAATCCTGATGTTGTTGCCGAGATTGTCCGGCTTTGTTACGGGGCGGGGGCCAAACAGGTCAAGGTCTTCGATAATCCTGTGAGCGACCCCCGGCGCACCTACAAACAAAGCGGGATCGCCGCGGCAGCCGCAGCGGCGGGGGCGCAGGTATCCTTCGTCGATGAGAGAAAATTCAAGGATATGGCCATCAAGGGGCAGCTCCTCAAAACCTGGCCCCTTTATACGGAAATTATCGAGGCCGATAAGGTCATCAATGTTCCTGTCGCCAAAGTTCACGGCATCGCCACTCTGACCCTGGGCATGAAAAACTGGATGGGGATAATGGGAGGCTCACGGGGACGTATCCATCAACGTATCGATGAGAGTCTTGTGGATCTGGCCCGCTTTGTGAAGCCTGCTCTGATTGTTATCGACGCGGTCCGCATCCTCGTGGATAACGGTCCCCAGGGGGGAAGCCTCTCCGATGTCAGACGCCTCGACACCGTTATTGCCGGGACGGATCAGGTGGCTGTCGATGCTTTTGGGACAACCCTTTTCGGCATGAAGCCGGACGCCCTTGGTTGTGTCCGTATCGGTCACAGCACCGGGTTGGGGAACATGAATACTTCCCGGCTCCGGATCAAACGCCTGACAATATAGGGTAAGAAGGCATGATGAGATCCCCGGCATAAAAATGAAGCCTGACAAGCCAGCCAATCCTTTTTCAAAACATCTGACCATGGCAAATCTGCGCCGGTTCAGTCAGGCCTTATTCTTACTGCTCTTTCTGTGGCTGTTTCTACAGACGGAATCGAAGGGGGCTAATGAGCTGGGTTATCCGGTCAAGATCTTCCTGGATGCCGATCCCCTGATCTGGCTGACGACGATCCTAGCCTCCCGGTCCTTTTACGGTGTATTTGTATTGGCCATAACTGTCATAGTTGCGACGGCCATGCTTGGCCGGGTGTTTTGCGGCTGGGTCTGCCCCCTGGGAACCCTGCATCATTTAGTGGGAAAACTAAAAAAGAGAAACGTCTCCAATAAGCAGGTTTCCTTTAGTTCTCCACATCTCTACCGCATCAAGTACCTGCTCCTGACTTTCCTGATTGTCGCTGCCTTATTTGGGGTACAGCTTGCCGGTCTCTTCGACCCCCTTGCCCTCCTGATCCGTTCTTTGTCACTTGCCCTTTACCCCATGTTCAGCTATGCCCTGCGCAGCTTCTTCGACGGCGTCTATACTTGGGATGTTAAATTTATTACAGTTGGTTCGGAATATACTTACAGTTTCCTCAAAAAGACGGTGCTCCCCTTCAGTCAGCCTCTTTTTCTCCAGGGGATTTTTATCGGCCTGATCTTTTTCCTGATCCTGGCCCTGAATCTGCGGGAGAAACGTTTCTGGTGCAAATATATCTGTCCCCTGGGGGCATTCCTCGGCCTCCTGTCTCGATATGCCCTCCTCAAGCGTTCGGTGAGTGAGGACTGCAACGGGTGCGGCGCTTGTCAGCGTAGTTGTCAGGGTGGGGCATGCTTGCCCGGCAGTCCGGATGTGGCCATCCCGGATAAGGCAAAAATTAAGAAAAAAGAATGGAAAGGCGCCGAATGCCTGATGTGCCTCAACTGCGACGATCCCTGTCCGAAGAATGCCGTTTCCTTCGGTTTTTTCCGTAAACCTACCTCTGCTACCCTCGATCTTGGTAAACGGCGTGTCCTCGGTTCTGTCCTGGCGGGGATGGCCGCGGCGCCCCTGCTGAGAATTACGCCCCTCGCCAAGACCGGCGTCGCCGAACCGACTTTGATCCGCCCCCCCGGCGCTCTGGCGGAAGAAATGTTCATCAAACGCTGCGTTAAATGCGGCGAATGCATGAAGGTCTGTATCACCGGCGGTCTCCAGCCCGCTTTTCTGGAGGCCGGCCTGGAAGGAATATGGTCCCCTGTCCTTGTTCCCCGCATCGGTTACTGTGAATTCCGCTGCACCCTCTGCGGCCAGGTCTGC
>DMAT01000118.1 GCA_003451635.1 Syntrophus sp. (in: bacteria)
GCCGGCCATCTGGATATAGTTGCGGACCCGCCGTTTCAAGGCGACGTCTGAGACAAGGCCGTGCATATCCTGCGGATCAATCCGGGGGGCATTTCCTGCGTCTGGGTCGCCATTGGGGTTGCCGTTTTCACAATCGAAAAGCACCATGAACTCATAACGATTTTTGATAATATCACTCATTTTTCCCCTCCTCTTTCTCTTTGTTCGTATTTTCTGATGTTTTCTTCCGCATGTCGGCCATCTGCTGGTAATAACCAAGGGCAAACAGGCTCTGCTCCTCCAGCGTGAGCGTTTTGGGGAGTGAATCTTTGATCCTTCCCCAAATAGCGGCAATCTTTTCTTCATACCGGTAGGCCCGCCCACCCGTCAGTTTATTGAGATGGGCCTGACTGTTTCTGGTCAAGCGGCCGAGCACCAATGCCGGGGTGCTGCTGGCGGCGGCAAAATATCTTTGCACTACTCCCGCCCCCACATCTCCCATGGCTGCCCGTTGCAAATCTGCCAAGACTGCCATCAATCGCCCGCAGTGATAGGCAGAGTGGGGATGCGCTTCGTTCAGATAAGGTTTCAAATCATCAACCATTGTTTCGCCTCCTTTTTTCCTTTCTTTGCGTAAATGATAAGCCTTCATCAAACCCATAGCGGCGTGATTGACGGGGGTATCTTCAATAATATCAACTTTGAATCGAGACAGGACTTGTGCCAGGGCGTATTCCGGGATT
The DNA here is from genome assembly GCA_003451635.1 of Syntrophus sp. (in: bacteria). Taxonomy (GTDB): domain Bacteria; phylum Desulfobacterota; class Syntrophia; order Syntrophales; family UBA8958; genus UBA8958. The sequence continues at coordinate 723 of DMAT01000118.1, forward strand.
AGTTCATTTTTCACCGCTGTCCGCCACATCTTTGTAACGAAAGGACCATTCAGATTGTCCAGTTCCTGGACCGTGGCCCCCAGCACTGCCATAAATTTGGGATTCGGGGCCAAACCGCCGCTGGCGCGGTGGGCAATGGCAAAGTCATCGAACCAGTTCATAATATTTGTAACCAATTCCTCGAACTGCCCTTCCATCCAGTCCCGGATCATGACCCGGCCGCTTGCCCCCGAAAGGGTCAAGGCGTAAAAAAAGTTATCGGTGAGATCGGGACGCTTGCCGGTCTTTATTGCTGTCAGCAATTCCTTTGCCAGCTGCTGGGCGTTGCGGTTCTGCTGTTCTTCGCTCTCCACAAGCCAGGCGAGGGGATCATCATCTTTGGGAAGGTCCTTCTTTTTGAACCAGTGAATCACTTTTGCCCCTGCCAAACGTCGGCCGTGTTTCTTGATTAGTTCATCGAGGGCGGCGCGGTAGGCATTGGTGGCGCTTTCTGATACGGCGGCGTTGTATGCCTGTTCAAAACCATAAGAACAAAAAGATTCCTGTTTAAAGCTACACAGTGAATCGCCTGCGGACATGCCACCCACATCGGACAATCCGGAAATTTTTGGCGATACCCGGACAGGTTCAATAAGTTCCCCGGTGATGAAACAGCGGACCGTATTTGTAGGTTCCGATTTGTTTTTATCTTTGGTAGCGCTTTTTGCCGTAATGAGGGTGCTGCGCCATTCCTGCCACCAGCTGTGCCATAAACTGGATTCTAAGGGAAATTTGCTTCCTATCCGCAATGTCACCTTGTCTGTTGGTTTGGCTTTGAGTTCTGCCAACTTTTCTCTAATTCCGGCAAGAACATCGTGGTTCGCCATTTTCGCTGCAATCGCTTGAAGTTCCGGCATTACCATCCCCGCTTCTTTCAACATACTGAAAAAATAACTGTGTTTTTCATGTGTTTTTCTGTCTTCGGGGTTTTTGCTGTGCAAAGTTACCACTTCCGCCGTTTCCACAAGAAAATGGCTTTTGGTAATCCCCTGCGCTTTCATTTCAGAAAAACTGAAATCGGGACATTTGGTAAATTCCTGTCCCCGGTTGGTTTTTTGACTAACGTCGCCCAATTCGATGACTTCAAGGAACTCTCCTTGCTCATTGCAGCAGATCGCCCAGCGAACATCTTTCGGTTTATAGCCAGATTCAGGCGGTTCGCCACGGTCAACATAATTGATAAGCGCTTCTAACATGCGCCCTCCCTTCTGATGCCTTTACGCACCGCATTGCTTTCATAGGGTGGCACGTCGATAATCCCTGCCTGAACCACGCCGCGAAACAAGCTGATGCAAGGTGAATCTTCATTGCCTCCAGGGCGCGACAGGTCGAAGACGTCATAAAGCATGAATCCCATTTCCATATTCAAAGACGGCGATGCTACAGGTTCCGCTCCGGGTTCTGCCAGCTCAAAATATGCGGGGAATTCCCGGCAACCGAAGTAGGGCTGATAAATACATTTTCCACAGGCGGCGCGTCTGCGGAATTGGGCCTCCATCCCTTGTAACCGGTCTTCAAAACCGGGCCAGGGCCGAATTTCCGCATGAAGGCGATAGCGCACATTTTTCAGGGCCATCGTCTGCCTTTGGGTGCGCCCCTTTTCATCGGTGCCCAGCAGGGCGCGGTCTCCGTCTGCCCAGATAGGTTCCGGCTCTTCCTTACCGGTCATCCATCGCAGAACGGCATTGTATGGGACCTTTTCCTTCACTTCGTTACGCCGCAAGGCAACATAAACAGGGGGAGTAAGAATCTCGATTTTTTTGATCTGCCAGCGAAATTCCTTCGGTTTGCAGTAAATGGCGTCGAAAATCCCCCGAGCCGCCGACGGCGTGATTACGGGGTAACTGAACCTCTCCACCTTGAGTACAGGCTGGGTGAAACAGGCAAAGTCGCCCCATACATCCAGGGCTTGATCCTTCGGTCTCATTAGTTCCCTCCTTTCTCCAAGAAATTATGCGATGATAACCTCTAACGATTCCGGCGGCATGAGGCCGCGTCGGGAATCATAATGCTCCTTGTTCAGATAGATATACCAGTCATCGGAAAAGTCCTTTCTGCTCACGGGGGCCGGTTCCAACCAGCGGTTGATGGGAGCCTCTTGCTTGGGCCGGTAGATGCTGATGTTATGGGCGGCAGCCTTGACCATCCATCGCTTTGTGAGGCGGTAGGAGCGGACCTCGGATGCCAAGGTGTCATGTGTTTCGTGGTCATATGGAACCAGGACATTGACCGTTGATTTAGGAATCAGATAATAATGCCGCGCTGTTTCCGCGAAATCCTGGCGTAATATGGCTTCTTGGAGCGGTTTGTTCTGATTTTCCGGTTTTGCCAAATCATAGAGATCTCTGTAATATCTTGTGAAAAGGGTAGG
>DMAT01000280.1 GCA_003451635.1 Syntrophus sp. (in: bacteria)
CATTCGAGTTCGTAATGATAAACACCGGTTTTCGTAGATTCTTTTCAAAATATTCTTCAAATATACAATTGATATGCTCATCGCCCATTCCATATCCGGCCAAGAGAAGCGCGTCAGCCTCGAACATTGCCCTTTCCAAGCAATTATAATAGCTTCTAAAAGGTTCGCGCCTGATCTGATGCAGCTTTTCATAACCTGCGATAATAACCGATGTGGGAAAATCATATCCTTCTCGCGTAGATCGTGGATTTCTGCCTGCGGAATTCTGAGAAAATTGTGCATCGAGGTCATTCTGCCAATAGATGCGATGCATAGAATCAAAGTTCCCCATGTTAAAATGAATGCTGCCATGAATGTGATAACAAAAATCCCATGAAATGGCTTGCATCAATGATGGAGCATTAAACGACCCATTATCCGGTGAAAAACCGGTTCCGATTCCTGGTAATGCCTGCAAAATTAGGTTGTCATAATTCAGGTTAAATATCCCTAGGGAATAATCGCCGCGTAATTTTTCCCAAAAGTACATGTGTTTCTTAAAATCATTGCTCTCCCGATTTACAGATTTGCAGATTATTCTAAAGTGTTGCAATAACTTATCGATGAGAAATCCAGCTAACCAATAAAGTAAAAAACCATCAACATGGGTTTTTACACCGTGGTGATATACTGGCGGCATTTCTTGACAAGATATAAACGCTAAAAGAGGATTATTGTAATTGTCCCTGTGTCTGAATTGAGATAGCTGCAGTATGACATAGAGCAGTTCTTCAAAGTTGATATGCTTTCGTAAGCCCGGCTTCGGATTGCCTTTATAAAAGCTCGAAATCTGCTCTGCAATATAGGAATAAAGATTACTATCTCCTTGACCAGCTAGCGGGAATTCTTCCTGTGCCCACTCGTTGAACAAATCATGTATCATTTCAGAACTGGGCATACCCAGATCAACAGATGCCCCTGCGCCTACTAAAACGAGTAATTTATTCTTCTTAATCATTTGCATTCGAATACCTCTAAAAAACTGACATATATTCATACATACTTCAAATTGACCTCGATACCCACTGAAACAGACCTTTTCATTGAATAGGTGTTGAGTGCCAGAACATCGTTAACGCTTTTTTATGCCACGACATCGTGAACGAACCAATAAAACCTGTAAACACTTTAGAAGAGAGTTATAATCTTTCAAAATGAAAACTTTCCTCAATCTGGTAGGTTAAAGACCTTACGGCATAAAGCTTGTCACCGAAATGAAACGGTTGAAACAAAATAAGTCTGCGATGTGTTGGCACATTTATTCGTACACGATGTCGTGGCACTCAACAAATAGGCTATAGAAGCCCCTTCGTCATTAATTTCTTTTCAATTTCCGGTTTCTTTTCATCCCACTCACTTTTCAATATGGCCAAGGTAACGACATCCGCGTATTCTCCATTTTTCATCATATGCTGGCGATAGATACCTTCTTCCCGAAAACCGAAACTTTTATAGAAATTAATGGCTCTTTGATTGCTTGACAGAGCTTCACAGCACAATTTATTGTATTCCAGATCGTCGAATACGTAATTCATTACTTGGTATTCAACAAAGCCACCAACGCCCTTACTACGCATATTCTCGCTTGAAATATACAGCGCCCATAAGCATCTCCTGTTCTTCTCGTCAATATCATAGAGGTTGACGAGCCCGATGGCTTCCCGGTCGCACATGATAATCCAGTATTTCCTGCCGTGCTCCCTAAGTGCTGTCTGAAACCAGCGTTCGTGTTCTTCTTCTGTGATATGGTGATCAGTGTACATATATCTTGCAACATCCGGCGAGTTTTGCCATTGCCGGATCGCTTCCTTGTCGTCCGCTCTGACGTCCCGCAGATAAAAACTGCCTTTCCCAAGGATCTCACTCACTGGTGTATCCCAACCCTTGGCCAGAAGGCGGGTGAAGTAACGTTTGTCTGCCACGCGGTGGATCGTGCCGCCTTGTGGTTGTTGAGTTCGGGGTGTACCCCCCCCAAACCACCTAATCAAGGGCCATGTATCCTGAAATAGAGCGATTATCTCGGCATCGAGCTTTTCGTAGGTTGATGCCAGCGTTTCCTTGTCGCTATCGAACTTCAATTCCCGTTGAGAAATAATATCGCCCGTATCAATGCCTTCATCGACAAAATGCAACGTTACGCCTTTCGGCGTATCTTCAAGAAAACTCCAAAGATTTGGATCAGCGCCCCGATTCCAGGGCAGGTGTGAGATGTGCAGATTAACGATTTTGTCCTTCATGAAATCCAAAACAGGCTGCCTGATGATATGGCGATAACCATAACTGATCATGAAATCGATTTTATTCTTCTTAATAAATTCAGTGTCGATAGGATCTTCCATTTCAATGACGGCATGGCCATCCCGTAATAGATATTCTCTCAAGGTTACGTTAGGCGGACCTAAAAGTAGCAGATTCATTTACTTCCTCTATGGCCTGACAGACTCCGGCCGCGCCTTGCCCATCAATTTGTCCCGTAGCCTTCGAGACCATTTTCGCTCTTATGACTTGATTATTTATCATTTTGTCGATCGCCGCGGCTATGGACTTAAGAGAAAGTTCTGTATGCCCGCCCAAATTCAATGCGAGTTCTTTTTCATGGAGTTTTTCGGCAATGGGCCTCTGATTTTCAGCGCAATAAATGATGATATTCGGCAGTCCAAAAAGCGCCAGTTCCCAACAGGTGCTCCCGCCACCAGAAACGGCCATGTCTGCCCATGCCATCAGTTCCGGCATGTTGGGTGGGTTAACAAGCAGTTCTGTATCAAAAAGAGTGGTGGGCAATGCCTTTCGTAGTGATTCTTGGTGGGAATTGGCGGGGCCGATGATGATTCTGACTGAAATGTCCGGCTCGTCAAGAAGCTTCAATGCCTCAATGACTTTTAGTGTTACATTTTCCGGGTCGGCACCCCCAAGGGTCACAAGGATGTTTCTCGCCTGGACAGTAATCTGGCGTTTGAAGTCCTGATATTTCAGGAATTCTCTGCGCAGGAGCACATAACGGGTTCCAAAGAGAAGAGTTGTGTCTTCGTCGCAGTGATATTTCAGATCCGGCGCGTTGATATTTTGGTTTAGAAGAATGTCCGCATGATAGTACGACAGGTGGTTCATGTCGTCAATGACTAGGAGACGAATTCCCTCGTCACGAATTGCCTTTTGATATTCCGGGGTGAAATGATACCCATCAAGGACAAGCCATATAGGTGAATGGCATTTCAAATACCCCAAAGTTGTAGATAAATCATCAGAGTGGGGATGAGGGGCATTGACTGCTATGAATTGAAAACCTTCTTTTGAAATTCGTTCCCGTAATGCTTCACCTTCACAGTGGCTGATAAACGTGACTTCGCCGCCATGGTCTTTCCAGGCCTGGGCGAGGGCGATGCAGCGCATTATGTGACCCGTGCCGATTTTTCCGTCCGCATCTGCCCTGATATACAAACGCATTAATTGAGCCTTTTAAAACCGGATATGGCAGGCTGCCCGATAAGAAAATTTTCCGGATTTCCTGAACTAAGTGCTTCATTGAGGAAAGGGAGAACCTGGTCAACGGCATCGAGATACGACTTCACATGTTCCTCTTGATGGGCAAACATGGCGTAGAAACCGGTCGTGGCCAGAAAGCCTTTTTCAAGCATCGCCTGCACGAACAGGGCTTTCAGAACAAGGGCCTTTTCATGATCGAAGGTGAAATGACTCATGGCGGGAATGCCGCCGATGTGTGCTTTGATCTCGTGCTTTTTAAATAATTCCCGCCATCCATTCTGGACAGCTTGGCCAATTTTCGTCAGGTGTTTACCCACATCATATTTTCTGTGCTTTTTGATTGTCGCCAGAGCCGCTACTGATCCGATTCGTTCCGTCCAGTAAGTGCTGCTGATGAAGCTACGCTGCGCCGCTTCCATGACATCGCCCTTCCCGATAATGGCTGCCATCGGGTAACCGTTCCCCAATGCCTTCGAAAACACGGCCATGTCAGGATCCATCCCCAGGACAAGATGCGCGCCACCCGTATTCATCCGGAAGGCCGCCGAAATTTCATCTACGATTAGTATGGCACCTGCTTCATCTGACAGCTTTCTTACTCCTTCCATAAATCCAGAGATCGGATGTTCATTAAGTATCGGTTCC
>DMAT01000433.1 GCA_003451635.1 Syntrophus sp. (in: bacteria)
GGATTGGAGCGGGGCGTCCGACCGATCGGCTGCTGGTTCATGAGAATAACCCGCTCAACACCGCCAAGATCCACTATTTTCCTTATCTTTCCGATGTTGCCCTTTTGCCGGTTGATACGGTGGGCAATAGCCTTGTAGAGGGTCTCGATGATCATCGTGCTCTTTCCCGAACCGGAAACACCCGTTACTGCGGTGAAGATGCCAACAGGTATGCGGATATCGATGTCTTTTAGGTTGTGCTCGTGAGCCCCCTCGATAATTATGTGCCGGCTGTTCGGCGCCCTTCTCTTCTCCGGGATGGGGATCGATATCCGGCCGGAGAGATACTGGCCTGTCAGAGAATGGCTATCCCGGCAAATCTCCTGCGGGCTGCCCTGAAACACCACCTCGCCCCCATCAAAACCCGCCCCCGGTCCCATATCGATGATTTGATTGGAGGCCATCATCATATCGGCGTCATGTTCGACGACCAGGACCGTGTTGCCTAAATCACGTAGTTTCTTCAGGGTTGAGATCAGTCGGACGTTGTCTCGCTGGTGAAGACCCACGGTCGGTTCATCGAGGACGTACAGGACGCCGACCAGTCCGGATCCGATCTGGGTGGCCAGGCGAATCCGCTGCCCCTCACCCCCGGAAAGAGTCCCTGATGAACGGTCCAGGCTCAGGTAATCCATGCCTACATCGAGAAGGAAGCGCAACCGCTCCCGAATCTCTTTAAGAATACGCTCGGCTATTTGTGTCTCCTTGTCGCTCAGGGGAAGATCTTGAAAAAAGTTAAAGGCCTCCCGAATGGAAAGGCGGCAGACATCATCAATATTTTTCCCCGCTACAGTAACGGCCAGTGTTTCTTTTTTCAGTCTCGCCCCATGACAGACGGGGCATTCCCGCATGTTGATATAGTGGGAAAGATCCATCCGGACCGAATTGGACTGCGTTTCCAGGTAACGCCGGTTCAGTTCATTAAGGACGCCCTCGAAAGTCCGGGCGTAGAAGTACCGACGACCGCCCCGGTCGGTATAAAATTTTATCTTCTCTTTCCCCGATCCGTACAGCAGTGCCTTCTTTACCTGTGGGGACAGCTCAACAAAAGGGGTATTGAGGTCGAAAGCATAATGCTCGGCAAGAACATCGAGCATCTGATGATAGTTTAAGGAGTTGCGGCCGGCCCAGGGGACGATGGCCCCTTCCCGAATCGACAGACCCGTATCGGGAACGACGAGGCTTTCGTCAAAAAACATTTTACTTCCCAGGCCATCGCACTCCGAACAGGCTCCGTAAGGACTATTGAAAGAGAACATCCGCGGGGCGAGATCGGGAACGCTGATTCCGCAATCCGGGCAGGCGTATTTTTCGCTGAAGAGCAGCTCATCCCTTCCCGCCGCCTGGATGCAGACCAGGCCTTCGGAGAGGCGAGAGGCCGTCTCCAGTGAGTCCCGCAGACGTTTCCTGATACCATCCCTGAGGAGCAGGCGATCTACCAGCACCTCTATGTCATGCCGTTTCTGCTTGTCCAAAACGATGTCATCGGTTAATTCCCTGACCTCCCCATCTACCCGGATACGGACGAACCCGTCCTTCAGAAGTTTCTTTAATTCCTTATGAAACTCCCCCTTTTTTCCCCTCACAATCGGGGCCAGGATATTAAACTTCGTTTTCTCCGGAAAAGCGAGGATGGTATCGACCATCATATCGATGGTCTGGGAGCGGATTTCCTTACCGCACTGATAGCAATGGGGAATCCCGATCCGGGCATACAGCAGGCGCAGATAGTCATAAATTTCCGTGACCGTGCCTACGGTGGAACGGGGATTATGACTCGCTGTCCGCTGTTCGATGGCAATCGCCGGGGAGAGTCCTTCGATGGCTTCGACATCCGGCTTGTCCATCTGACCGATGAATTGACGGGCATAGGCAAAAAGGGACTCCACATAGCGCCGCTGGCCCTCGGCGTAAATGGTGTCAAAGGCCAGGGAGGATTTCCCGGACCCGCTAACGCCGGTAATCACCACCAGCTGATCCCGGGGGATATCGATATTTACATGTTTGAGGTTATGCTGGGAAGCGCCCTTAATCCGGATGAAATCCATATACTTCAGAGTTTGATGTCAACGAGTGATTTATTGCGAAGATCTATAACCCACTGGTCAAATTTCTTGGCCGCCTTTTCTTCTTCCAGTTTGTTCTGGATTTCCTGGCGGACCTCGGTGATGGGTTTCAAACCGGCGCCGCGCTTGTCGACAACCTGAATAATATAGAATCCCTGGGGTGAGTCAATAACCGGGCTGACGCCGCCGATGTCCAGGTTCAGGGCAATCTTTTCCACTTCCGGCAGCATGTGGCCCTTTTCCACAAATCCGATGTCGCCGCCGGCGGCAGTTGCCGGACCTTGGGAGAATTGGGTCGCAAGGGCCTCAAAGGGCTCGCCGTTCTTGATCCTCTTAAGAATACTTTCGGCAAGTTCCCGCGCCCGTTCACGGATAGCCGGGTCCGTCCCGGGGGGGACCGGAAGAAGGATCTGCTTGATCCTTAGCGCCTCTTTGCCCTCATATTCATCACGGTGCTGCCGGTAATACTCTCCGATCTCGTCATCAGTGACGACGAGTTTGGAGCGAATCTCCCTGCGAACGAGTTGCTGCCGCTGCAGTTGCGCTTTGAGATCCTGTTTATAAGCATCAAAGGTCACCCCGTCTTTATCCAGTGCTTGCAGGAGATCCGGCATCTGCATTTTTCTGCTCTTCAGCATATCCCTGATGACGCCCATGGCTTCATCGTCCTTGATGATAATACCTGATTTTTTTGCTTCCTGCTCGATGAGTTTGTTATCAATCATCTTGTTCAGGATCGTCACTCTCCCCTCGGCAACAACTTTTTCCTTGTCTTTGCCCGTGAGGCTCGCTTCAATTCTCTTCATATAGGGTTCGAAGGTGTTGTTCAGTTCCGAGAGAGTAATTACATCATCGTTCACAATAGCAATAATCCGATCTACAACTTCTCCCGAAACCGGCATAACCGCCCCTATGATCATCATCCCCATGGCCACTGCCAGGCAAATCTTCTTCATAACATCCCCCATCAAAAAATGGTCTCGCTTCCCACCTTGAGACGTCTACCACGATCATACCTTTTTTACCATAGCTAAGGATCTGTCACGGAATAAGTTTGACACGCCATAAGAATCAACATATTTTTATCGTAGCAATTGTTAAGTTGATGAACCCGCAAAAGTCGAATAAATGACTATAATCGACGGCTTCGTGAAAAGATCCGCAGGCAAGGCGCGCA
>DMAT01000070.1 GCA_003451635.1 Syntrophus sp. (in: bacteria)
TGGGGGACAGGATTTCAGAGGATGGCAGAGGGATGCGCCGTGAACGGCAATCCCAAGCCGGAATTTAAGGAAATGACCGGCGCTTTTGTTGTGAAGTTTATCCGGAGACCCGCCAGTGAGGGAATAAGTGGCGGTATAAATGAGGGAAACAATAGGACCCTGGAATTCATTCGCAAGAATCCCGGCAAGCGAGTCATTGAAATCGCCGCTGCAACGAATATTCCCTCAAAAACCATCGAACGCTGGATAAAAAAACTGAAAGAGCAAGGGAAAATCACCTTTAAGGGCGCCCGAAAGACGGGAGGGTACTTTGTATGCTGAGGAGGAATAGCGCAAGGCGCCGTTGAGGAACACAAGGCGGGAAAGACGAAATCTGGAGTGCTTTCGGGCGGCAAAATATTGATGTAATATAACCATCAATTGATGTATAATGAACATCATTGGAGATGACAATGCTGCATAAACTCTTTTCCTCAAAAGTCCGGATAGAGCTGTTGAACACCTTCTTTCTGCACCCGGAAAAATCGTTCTACCTCCGGGAATTGGAAAGGATCACCGGAGAAGATTATAAGAACGTCAGTACCGAATTGAAAAACCTCGAGTCCATAGGGCTTCTGACCAGCAGCAAATCAGGCAACCTCAAATACTTCCACGTCAATCCCGGTTTCCTCATCTACTCGGAACTGAAATCCATTTTCTTCAAGGTCAGGGGGGCTCCCGGTCTGCTCAAGCAGGTCTTATCGGACGATAAAGAAGTCGAATACGCCTTCATATACGGATCTTTTGCTGGTGGCACGGAGAACGAGAAGAGCGACATCGATTTGATGGTCGTAGGGGAAATGCCCCTTGATGACCTCTTGAAACGATTGAGAGAGCCGGAAAAGCTGCTTGGACGCGACATCAATCCCTCTCTCTTTCAGATATCAGAAATGAAGCAGCGCATGAAGGATCAAGACCCTTTTATCGGCAGGCTCATAGCCGAACCGAAAATCATGCTGATAGGCAATGAGGATGACTTACGAAGACTTGCTCAATAGAGGCCTGATCAAGCCCTTCGAGGCTTCGCCAGCTCAGGCCGCGAACAGACTCGCGCTGGCCAAAAGAGACATCAAGGCGGCAGAAGCGATGATGGCCATAGACCGCGACTGGGCCTTCAGTATGGCGTATAACGCAGTCCTGCAGGCAACAAGGGCTTTAATGTTTGCCAACGGGTTCAGACCGGCCGCGGGAGAAGGACAACACAAGACTGCCGTTGAGTTTGCCGAAATTGCCCTGGGTGAGAAATTTCATGACGATATCTACATTTTCGATAAAATGAGGAGCAAAAGACATTGCGTTATATACGATGCCCTTGGCCTCGTTTCCCTGGAAGAAGCGAGACATGCTTTTGCCTTTGCCGTAAGGTTTGTCAAGGAAGTTGAACAACTTCTGAAACGGTAACAACGAATGATCCATCACTACTCCTCCAACCGCAGTCCCTTGAAGGATTTCCTGGCATCCAGTTGGAAGGCGCTACGGAAGGGACGCAATATGGCGCCAGGCTGCTGTCGCGGCTTGCCGAACGACTGACGGTGGCATTCGGGAAGGGGTTCGACGCATCTAACCTTCGCTATATGCGTCTATTCTATCAGGCATTCCCAAATTGTGACGCACTACGTCACGAATTGAGTTAGACCCACTACCGGTACTTTCGAATTGGGGAATATCATATCCATAGGAGGTCACGATGGCAAGCAAAGTAAAATCACCGCAGATGCCAAATCCCTACGGTTTAAACATCAACATGGCGACGGCAAAAAAAATCGCGGCGGCGGCAGCGGAGGAAGGGGAAAAATCTCCGTGAATGCAATCATCGCCATCGTGGATACCGGCGGACACCTTGTCTATCTTGAGCGGTTTGATAAGGCGCAATTTGGCAGCATCGATGTTGCTATCCATAAAGCAAGATGTTCCGTGGCCTATAAAAGACCTACCAAGGCCTTCGAGGAGGAAGTGAAAAGCGGTAAGATCAGTTTGCTGACTCTCTACGGTATTTTGTGCGGTTGAGGGTGGTCTGCCGATCCTTCAGCGTGGCAAGATTATCGGCGCCATAGGCGTGTCAGGCGGCACTGTCCAGGAAGATGGACAGATTGCGACGGCGGGTGTCAGTGCTCTGAAGTAGAGTATGAAGACGCTTGATATCATCTTTGATTTAGAATCGGAATTATTTCCTCGCCGATGAGCTGAGAGCGGCGTTGACGGAATAATTTTGTTGTGTTACGCAGAAACCCTAACATAGTTCGGGATCAGGAAGGAGCTTAATATGGCAATTGCGGAGAAGATACAGGGATTTATCACCCAATCATCATGGATCAGAAAGATGTTTGAGGAGGGGATTCAGCTCAAGATGGAATTCGGGGCGAAGAATGTCTTTGATTTCAGCCTCGGGAATCCCAATGTTGATCCGCCGGAGGGTCTGAAAGAGGCACTGCGACTGGTTGTGAGTGAGGATCTCCCGGGTAAGCACGCATATATGCCCAACGCCGGCTATCCGGAAACACGGGAGGCGATAGCGGATTTTCTTTCCCTGGAGCTTGATTTGACGCTTTTGAGGGAGCATATCGTCATGACCGTCGGCGCCGGCGGCGCCCTGAATGTCATCTTCAAGACCATTCTTAATCCCGGCGACGAGGTCCTCATACCCGCCCCCTATTTTGTCGAATACCGTTTCTATGTCGATAACGGCGGCGGCGTTACCAGGATCGTCCCCACCCATGAAGATTTTTCTCTTGATTTAAAGGCCATCGAAGGGGGGATCAATGAAAAGACCAAGGCCGTCCTTATCAATTCACCGAATAACCCCACCGGCAAGGTCTATGACGCCGCGGCTATTCATGGCCTTGCCGAAATCATGAAGCGAAAATCGAGAGAATACGGGAACATTATTTATCTCGTATCCGATGAGCCTTATCGCGATATCGTTTACGACGGCATCGAGGTTCCCAGTATTCTGAAGGCGTATCCAAACAGCCTCATGGCCTTCTCCTATTCCAAGAGCCTTTCCCTGCCGGGGGAGCGGATCGGTTACATCGTCGCCCATCCGGTATGCGAACATATCCTTGACATTATGGGCGGCCTCACCCTGTGTAACCGCATGCTGGGCTTCGTCAACGCCCCGGCCCTCATGCAGC
>DMAT01000332.1:0-15813 GCA_003451635.1 Syntrophus sp. (in: bacteria)
AAAAAAAGGCTGTCGTGAAGACAGCCTTTGTGTTGACCCACCAGGATTCGAACCTAGACAGACAGAACCAAAATCTGTAGTGCTACCATTACACCATGGGTCAGTCATTTATTTGGGACTGCAAAGATATACCTTTTTTTATTTCCTCCAAAAAATTTTAGAAGATAGAAAACTCAAAGAGTTGTTCACCAGCAAAATGAAATAACATTATCCAAAGGGCGAATCGGATAGAACGGCCTAACNNCAACATGAATATTGAACTTTTAATAAAATCAACTCGATAGAATCCTAAGGCTATTGCAAGAACGTCTCCAATAAAAGGCATCCACGTAAAAAAAGCAATCATGCTTCCATATTTCGTTATCCTCTGCTTTTGCCTTAAAAGTCTTTCTTCCTTTACCCCAAACCATTTCTCAATAATTTCCCACTTTCCAAGGTGACCGACATAGTACGATGTGAGGCCACCAAGCCAGTTACCGGCAGTTGCAGCAAAAAATGCATTGAACGGATTGACCCCCGCTATCAATATTCCCGAAAGAATGACCTCTGAACTAAAAGGTACTACGCTGGCAGCCAGAAACGATCCAATAAAAAGACCTAAAATGCCGTAATCCTGCAGAAACTCAACCATATTGTTATTTTCCCCTGATCGATTTGAAAAACTGCCTTACCAGCTCCGAACTTTCCTCTTCCATAACACCCGCTATAACGTCACAACGTGGGTGTAACAAAGATGGAGTATAAAGAGAATAACCTCTTTTGGGATCGGAAGCGCCAAAAACAACACATTTGACCTGAGCCCAGTTTAGGGCAGCAGCACACATTGGACAGGGTTCCAAGGTTACATACACAGTAGCTTTGTCTATGTACTTACCTCCAAAAGTGTTGGTTGCAGAGGTTATTGCCAACATCTCGGCATGGGCGGTAGGATCATTGAGTGTTTCTGTCTGGTTGTGGGCTCTGGCTACTACCCTGCCTCCGATAACAACCACGACACCCACCGGAATCTCGCCCTTGTCATAGGCTTTCAAGGCCTCTTTAAAAGCCTCTCCCATAAACAACTGATGATCACAAACCTGTTTATCCATAAAGTAAAAATAATCCCTCAACGAGCAGCAAATATAGCAAAAACTGACAGACAATTTGTCAGTCTCTCCATTTGGCACTCAATTTGTCATTAATTGCATGTGAAAAATAATAATAATCAAAACAAATAATTACAATAACCTTAAATCCTATTCATTATGAATATCAAACCATTAGCAGACAGAGTTTTAGTGGAACCCAAGGAGGCAGAAACCAAAACAGCAAGCGGACTTTACATTCCTGACACAGCAAAGGAAAAACCCCAGCAAGGAACAGTTATCGCTGTTGGCAACGGCAAAAAGGATGAGCCAATGGAATTAAAAGTTGGCGATGTGGTTCTTTATGGTAAATATTCTGGTAGTGAAATCAATTCCGATGGCAAGGACTACCTGATGATGCGCCAATCCGATGTTTTAGCCGTTATAGGTTAAATTACCGGAAAACGAATAAACTAAATTAATAATCAGCATTAAACGCTTAATAACAAGACAAATATGGCTAAAGAAATTAAATTCAACATTGAAGCACGCAACCTTATGAAAGAGGGTGTGGATGCTCTTGCTAACGCAGTAAAAGTAACCCTTGGACCAAAAGGAAGAAATGTTGTGATTGACAAAAAGTACGGTTCACCACAAATCACCAAAGATGGAGTCACTGTTGCCAAAGAGATTGAACTGGAAGACCGTTTTGCCAATATGGGAGCTCAAATGGTCAAGGAAGTTGCCTCAAAAACAGCCGACCAGGCAGGTGACGGTACAACCACAGCTACAGTACTTGCCCAATCTATCATCAATGTAGGACTAAAAAATGTGACCGCAGGTGCGAATCCAATGGATCTCAAAAGAGGTATAGACAAAGCCGTGGAACACGTTGTTAAATCATTAAAGGCACAAAGCCAATCGGTTGGCGATGATATTACCAAGATCGAGCAAGTTGCAACAATCTCGGCAAACAACGACATAACAATCGGAAAACTTATTGCAGAGGCAATGAGCAAAGTAAAAAAAGAGGGAGTCATCACAGTGGAAGAGGCCAAAGGCACCGGTACCGAAGTGAAAGTTGTAGAAGGAATGCAATTTGACAGAGGTTACATCTCTCCCTACTTTATGACCAACCCCGAGAAAATGGAGGCTGTCCTTGACAAACCTATGATTCTTATCACCGACAAGAAAATCTCCACAATGAAAGACCTTATGCCCGTACTTGAACCAGTGGCACAAGGAGGAATGTCCCTTCTTATCATTGCAGAGGATGTTGACGGAGAAGCTCTGGCCACCCTTGTTGTAAACCGTCTGCGCGGGACACTCAAGATTGCAGCTGTAAAAGCCCCTGGCTTTGGAGACCGCAGGAAGGAGATGCTGGAAGATATCGCAATCCTCACCGGAGGTACAGTTATCTCCGAAGAGAAAGGACTTCGCCTTGACGCAGCAACTATAGACATGCTTGGAAAAGCCGACAAAGTTTCCATAGACAAAGAAAACACTACAATAGTAAACGGAGCCGGCAACAAAGAAGACATTGACAAAAGAGTTGGCCAGATCCGCACACAAATCGATACTACTACCAGTGACTACGACAGGGAGAAGTTGCAAGAACGTCTTGCCAAGCTGGCAGGCGGTGTTGCGGTACTCTACGTAGGCGCTGCAACCGAGGTTGAGATGAAAGAAAAGAAAGACCGTGTAGATGACGCTCTCAGCGCAACCCGCGCAGCTGTCGAAGAGGGATTTGTACCCGGAGGAGGAGTTGCATACATCCGCGCCATCAAGGAGCTCGAGAATCTCAAAGGCGAGAACGATGACCAGACAACAGGAATCTCAATCATAGCCCGCGCTATAGAAGAGCCACTAAGGATGATTTCGGAAAATGCAGGTATAGAAGGCAGCATCGTTATCCAAAAAGTGAAAGAAGGCAAAGGCGACTTTGGCTACAATGCACGTACCGATAACTACGAAAACCTTTACTCGACAGGCGTTATCGATCCCACTAAGGTTACCCGCCTGGCCCTCCTGAACGCGACATCTGTTTCCTCACTCCTGCTGACTACCGAGGCGATGGTCGCCGAGGCCCCCAAGAAAAAGTCGGCCCAGATGCTGATGCCTCCCCCCGGCGGCATGGGCGGTATGGGTGGCATGGGCGGTATGGGCGGCGGCATGGGTGGTATGGGCGGTGGCATGGACGATTACGACTACTGATATTCACGAAACAGCACCTAGCAAAAGCGGCTGGAGAGTCTATTCTCCAGCCGCTTTTTTATTGCCTGATCAGCAAATAATGAGAATTCAAGAAGTTGATGGGAAACAATCGCTGATTAATCCAGGGAACGGATGTACATAGAAAGATGACAATAAAAACCGGACAATTCAGAATAGCATTACCGGCGGTCACCACGAAGTCACCTGGTCCGGTCTTCGGATCATGCAGGGGGTGAAAGAGGGAGATAAAGGAGGGGGACCGGGTGGCGTACGACCCGGTCCCCAAATGACAACACCCACAAATAACGTGCCGTCGTTGTAGGCTTCAAGATTAAAGAGAGGGACCGGAACTTTTTGGTTCCGGTCCCTGTCAAGGAGGAGTTCGGCGACAAACCCCGCTCCTTCAGTGGACATTTTCCTGCCTGGTGAACCGTTACGCCGTACCGGAACGCCAGCCGAAGTGGGGGGATACTATTACATTTTGAAAATTGCGCAATATTAAAAGAATTGAACAATAAATTACATAATATGTAATTTTTAGGTCAGAGTGGAAAGATAGGCCTGGAGGTTGTGCTTATTGTTGGTGATCCCAATTTTTTTGCGAATGCGGTAGCGGTGAATATTGACGGCGCTGGTGGAAACATTCATTATATCGGATATTTCCTTGCTAGTCAGGCCTTCCTTGATGAAGTTGGCAATCTGGATCTCCCGGGAGGTCAGGTTGATAAATTTTGTGGATAGTTTTCGAGCGAAAGGAGAGATCAGGTCTTTCAGGTTGGATTCGAGAATTTTAATGTGAGCCACGTCTCTGGCATCCATACGACTGATCTTCAGCTTTTCGAGATAAGGGAGGACGAGTTTATTGATATTCAGCAGCATCCGTTGTTCCAGCTCATCTCGATCCTCTTCCCGGTGCTTGAGGAGGACACGCAAGGCCGCATTGAGTTCCTCCAATTCGTGGGTCTTGATCTCCAGCTCCTTTCCCCGCTTTCTGACCACCTCCTCCGCAAGCTTCCGGTCTGTGATGTCCCGGATGGATTCGATGGCCCCCACTACGTTTCCCCGACTGTCGTAGAGGGGGCTGGCCTTGGCCCAGAGGAAGGCCTTCTGCCCCTTTACCTGCGGAACATCCGTTTCGATGATTAACAGATCCCTTTCCTTCTTCAGAACATAATAACCACGCTCGATCTTAGCATCCGGTTTGAGGATCAGGTCAATCAAGATGGGTCGTCGCTTCCCATAGAAGGTAATGGCATATTCGTAATTTCCTTTGCCGATGATATCGAGTGTCTTGACGCCGGTCATTTCCTCCATGGCCCGGTTCCAGGCGATTACAGTACCCTTCCCATCGACGGCAAAAGTGGCGTCCGGGAGAAACTCGATGATGTCGGACAGGCGCTGTTCCGACTCCCGGAGGGCCTCACCCATGCGGCGCTGTTCGGTGACATCCATGGAATTGCCCAGGATCGCCGGTTTGCCTCCATAGTGAATGGAAGTTACCGTTTCGATAATCCAGCGGACATCTCCAGTCTTGGTCACGATCCGGAATTCATGGGGGGAGGTGCTTTCGCCGCGCAGCATGGCCCGGGCATTCTTCTTTACATCCTCACGGTCATCGGGATGGACGATGCTATCTGATTTCTTGCCCGTGAGCTCGTCCAAGGCATAACCGGCATAAGAAGCGGCGTTGGCATTAACATACTTGAATTGACCATCCTGGACAACGTAGATGCCGGCAAATGATTTCTCGGCCAGGGTTCTGAAGAGACTTTCACTATGCCGCAGGGACTCTACGTCCTGCCGGCGGTCCGCCGATTCCCTCTCCAGCTCATTGATTTTCTGCCGAAGGGCCTTTAGTCCGGAATCCGTCCTCATAGATAGATGTCCTCCCTAATTTCTATACCGCTCCCATCAGATACGCCACAGCTAAAAACTCCGGTCAATTGTCATGCAAATCATCCGGTTATGATTACGTTTTTGTGCGGGATATTTAGAACATCTTTTCCCAGTCTTTACGGGCACGAATAAAAAGGCCGGAGATGTGACTCTCCAGCCTTTTTCAACTGATACATCACCTTTCTCCCTCCCCTTCAAGGAGAGGAATGGGGCAAATGCCGGCAAATGATCGCAGCCAATGCCGCCTCACTTTCGGGCGTACTGCGCCTCGATCTGTTCTTTGTATTTATCCATTACCACCCGGCGTTTGAGCTTCATCGTCTGAGTCAGGAGTCCATTCTCCAGGGTGAAGTTGTCCTTCAGGAAAACAAACTTCTTGGGGATTTCATAGCCGCCGTATTTCTTTTTCAATTGCTCCGTAATCCCGTTGCTGATCATAAAGGCAATCTCTTCCCGTTCCATGAGCACATCCATGTCCTTAGAAAGATGATTCTTTTCTGCATAGGCTTCGACGGCAACAAAATCCGGCACGACCAGACAGATCGTGAAAGCCCGGTTTTCGCCATAGACCACGGCATTCTGGACATAGGGATTGAGGCAGATGTCCTCCTCCATGGAGGCGGGAAAGACGAATTTCCCGTTTTCCAGTTTGAACTGTTCCTTGATCCGGCCGGTAATATAAAGAAATCCGTCCTTATCGAGACGTCCCCGGTCACCCGTACGGATGCCGCCATCATCGGTCATGACTTCCCGGGTCTGTTCCGGTTTGTTGTGGTAACCCTTCATCACGTTGGGCCCATAGACCACAATCTCACCGTCCGTGGCCCCCTCCTGGACAACGGAGGAATCGATGACGATCTTGACCTTGTCGATGGCCTGGCCAACGCTCCCCAGACGATAAGAGTATGAGGCGTTCATGGCGATGGCCGGAGAGGTCTCCGTCATGCCGTAGCAATCGTAGATCGGAATGCCGATATCAAAGAAAAATTGGGCGATCTCGGGATTCATGGCGGCGCTGCCGCTCATGGCCCCCAGCAGCCGTCCCCCCATTTTTTCCCGCACTTTCGAGAATACGACCTTATCGGCGATACTGAATTTAATATTCGTCAGCAGGCAGGATTTTCCTTCGCCAGCAAGCTCCCGCTTCTTCTTGGCCGCCGCCACGCCCATGTCAAACAGGGCCTTGGCCAGACCGCCGGTATCTTCCATTTTCTTATGCAGGCCGTCGTAGATCCGGTTGAAGACCCGGGGCACGGCGATAAGCCAGTTTGGTTTCACAAGGGTCAGGTCATTGGCTATGGTCGCCGGGCTCTCGGCGATGCCCATGGCGGCCCCGAGTTTGATGATGGCGTGGAGTTCCGCTGTTTGCCCATAGGAATGGGCCCAGGGCAGGATGGCCAGGCTGAGGCCGTTTTCCGTGAGTTCCGGGTACATCTTGAGCCCGGCGAGGGTATTGCTGGTTAAGTTGGCATGGGAAAGGAGGACCCCCTTGGGGTCGCCTGTCGTTCCCGAGGTGTAGATCAGCCCGGCAATGTCGTCGGGTGATGGTCGGGTGGAGGCTAGCGGATTGGCCGCCCCTGACTTCTCGACCGACGCCATAGAACCCTCGCCGACGCCGTCGATAATAAAAATATTCTCCAGAGCCGGAATTTCTTTTGGGAAATCCTTAACCTTTTCGTAGATTTCCGGGTTGGCGACAAACAGGACCTTTATCCCGCTATCCTTGATAATGTACTTCCAGACATGGAGGAGTTCCGACTCGTACATGGGAACATAGCGGGCGCCGAGACCATAAGTGGCAAAGGCGGCGACAGCCCATTCGACGCGGTTATTGGCGATGAGCCCTACGGCGTCGCCTTTTTTCACGCCAAGTTTCGCCAGCCCGCCGCGCAGATTGTCCACCCGCCGGCCGACTTCCCCGTAGGTTACCCATTCGTAGGCCCCCTGCTTGTTTTTTGTCCCGAAAAGGCGATTCTTGGGATACTTGGCCACGCTCTCCTCCAACAGCGCCACCAGGTTATCCGGTTTATCCAATTGATACGTGTGCATGATAGTCTCCTTGGAAAAAGAATTTCCCCTCCTTATTCCATTCTGACAGCTCGCAACTTACCTCATCTGCTTATTCATTTCAAGATATTTTATCAGTTTTTCAATGCTTTGGAAGACCGGACCATCGCCGGTCAAAGGGCGTCCGATCACGATCATCCTGCATTTCTCCAGCTTGGCAGCCGCGATCTTCTCGGGCACGGCCCCGGCAGCGCCGCTGTCCTTCGTCACCAGAACGGCGATCCCGAATTTTCGGATGGTATTAACGTTTTCCTCAACAGAGAAAGGCCCTTTGGCGGCAATAACCATCTCCGGGGGAATGCCCGCCGCCCGGCAGGCCGCCAGGGAATCGGGATGAGAAAGAACGCGGACAATCAGCGGCGCCCCCGTCCGTTTTGCCTCCTCGGCGTAGGGGCGCAGGTTCCGGGAACCCGTAGTGAGAAGAACCGCCTTGCCGCCGGCGCAGGCCAGGCGGGCGGCTTCGTCGTGATCGGCGGCAAAGGTGATCCCATCCGGATCGGAAACCATGGCGGCATCGATTCCAGGCCGGACAAAGGTAAGGCAGGGGACGGAGAGACGGCGGGCCGTCATCGCCGCCAGGACGCTTATCGCCGTCGCGTAGGGATGGGTAGCATCAACGAGGACGCCAATGGCGTTGTCCCGAATCAGTTCCTCCAGTCCGGGAGCGTCGAGTGGGCCTGATCGTCTCCGGAGCTGTGGATGATCATCCAGTTCCAACGGAATATCCGTCGCCGTCGAGACGAGGACGGCAAATCCGGCCTTGACCATACCCGCGGCAAGAGGCGCTGTCTCCGATGTCCCCCCCAGTAAGAGAATCACGCTTACTACTCCTTGATGTTCCCGTGCGGGCCACCGATTTTGAAGGCCGGGAAGCCAACCATGGCGAGAACTGCGGCCACAGGCGCTGTATCCGATATCCCCCTCGGCATGAGAATCACAGCCGGTAGCCCCGGGAGGTAATAAACCAGCCGCAGGCGGTGCGGGACGCCGAATTGCCGATGATCACCATGCTCCGCATCCCGATTGGTTCATTAAGGAAATGGTCGAGGTCCGACAGGACGATCTGTTCGTCCCTTCTCCCGACGGCAGTGGCGATGCCGACCGGCGTAGCTCCCGGCCGGTGGGTGCGGAAGATCTCCGCCGCTTCTTCAAGCTGTCTGATCCGTTTCCGGCTCCGGGGGTTGTAGAGGGCCACGACCAGATCGGCCGCCGCCACGGCCTCCAGGCGGGTGCGAATCGTCGCCCAGGACACCAGCAGATCACTGAGGCTGATCGTCGCATAATCGAGCATCAGGGGAGCCCCCAGCCTGGCCGCGGCGGCATTAGCCGAGGTTACTCCGGGGATCACCTCGATGGTTGCCTGAAAATCCTCCCCTGCCGCCATCTCCAGGGCCAGCCCGGCCATCCCGTAAACGCCGGGATCTCCCGACGAGACAAGGGCCACGGTCTTGCCTGCGGCGGCATGCCTCAGCGCCGCCCGGCACCGTTCCACTTCCTGGGTCATCCCGGAGGACACTATTTCCTTGCCCATTGTCAGATCCGCAATGAGGTCGAGATATTGTCGATAGCCGACGACCACGTCGCTCCCGATAATTGCTGCTTCGGCCCGGCGCGTCCGGTCTATGGGGTCTCCCGGTCCGATGCCGACCACGAAAAGCTTTCCCTGGCCAGGGCTATCGTAACACCGTTGCAGATCGTTCTTGGCCATATCAGTTTTGTTCTCCTTCCTCCCAGCAGGGCCGCCGGTTCGGCGACCGCCGGCAATCCGACCTTCTCCTCAACAAAAGCATGTTGTTGCACCTGTCCCGCCGCCGCCCGGATCGCCTCGGAGGCAATGAAACGCAAAGGGACACCCAGGCTTTCCGCCGCCCGGATCAATCCTTCCTCGTCGGACTTGATATCCGCCGAGGCCAGAAAACGCACTTCTTCAAGATCAATACCCGCCATAAGCAGCACTTCCCCGACGGCGGCGCTGATAGTTTCCTCTTCCGTTCCCAGGCGGCATCCGATGCCGACAATGACGCTCTTCAGGGCCTCCGTCGCCGTTGTGATCACCGGCTCCGCCCCCAGAATATTGCTGACCTTGACGCAGAGATCATTCGCCCCTCCTTCGTGGCCACTCAGGAGGCTGACGGCAAAGCGCCCGCCGCTGTCCACAACCACCACCGCCGGATCGGTCAGTTTGCTGCGGAGATTCCCATTCAGGGACCGGACGACTACCCCGCAGGGGGCAATATAGACGATCTGATCAAAGTCACTGAATATGTTCTTCGTAAGGTCCACAATGCCGGCAAATCGGTCCCCCGCAAACGCCTCGTTCACCCCTTCATGGAGAAATATCTGGGCCTCAGGAAATTCTCCTGACAATTGCTGAATCATCAGTGCCCCGGGGTCGGACAGAGTGACGAAAGCCGTCTTCACGATGGTTTTCCCTTCCGGTACTGGTGGCTGAAGGCGGCGTCATAGAGCTTGGAGGCGGGAATATCCCTGGCCAAGGCCCTGCCGACGAGGATCAGGGAGGTCTGGCCGAACTCCTCCTCCTCGACTTTTCCGGCGATATCACCAAGGGTCCCGGTAACGACCTTTTCGTCCGGCCAGGAGGCGTGATAAACCACCGCCGCCGGGCACTCCGGGCCATAGTGGGGAACCAGCGCCGCCGTTACTTCCCCGACCTTATGCCCCGACAGATAGATGCAGAGGGTGGCATGCGACCGGGCCAGCTTATCCAGATCCTGCTCTTCCGGCAGGGGAGTG
Source organism: Syntrophus sp. (in: bacteria) (assembly GCA_003451635.1). Taxonomy (GTDB): domain Bacteria; phylum Desulfobacterota; class Syntrophia; order Syntrophales; family UBA8958; genus UBA8958. The sequence goes on from DMAT01000332.1 coordinate 9,996, forward strand.
CGTCCCGAAGTCCTGGTCAGGATGATGGTCTGGGCAATCTCCGGCGCCGTCAGTTCCACCTTCAGGGCCGCCGCGGAAGCCTGAAAGGCGCTCACCCCGGGAACGACTTCATAGGCGATCCCCAGCTCATCGAGGCCGTTCATCTGCTCCCTGATGGCGCCGTAAATCGAGGGGTCGCCGGAGTGCAATCGTATGACGTCGATCTCCCGGTCCCGGGCCGACCGGCATACCGCCAGGATCTCATCAAGATTCATTTCCGCCGAGTTGTACCGTTCCGCGTTATCAGGAAGGACGGCCACGACGGCAGGGCTGACCAGGGAACCGGCATAGATGCAGATCCGGCAGTTTCTAAGCAGGCGGTCGGCCCGGACGGTGAGAAGCTCCGGATTCCCCGGTCCCGCACCGACAAAAAAGACCTTCATATGGCTCCTCCCCCTTTGGCATGGACAAGAATTATGGATAGATACCCCGTCTCCGGGGCGGCGTCCCGCAAAGTGCGGAGATCCGTCTCCAGGCGCTGATCCGCCATTCCCACCCGGGACACAAAAACGCTCCCGTCAATAACGCCTTCTTCCTCAAGGAGATCGATTACTTCACGAAGGCGCTTGCCTATTTTCATGAGGATTACCGTTCCTTTATCCTGCAAGGCTCGCCGAATATGGTCAATATCCTCCACCGCCGGGATGATCGTCACCCCATCTCTACCCTCTCCCACGGGAAAGGCGCAGAGGGATGCGGCGGCGCTGAAGGCCGTCACCCCCGGAACCGAGACAATCCGGGCCTCGGGCCGGAGCTGACGCAGTTCCCGGACCAGGTAAATAAACGTTGAATACAGAAAGGGATCGCCCAGGGTGATAAAACAGGCATCTGCCCCTTTTCGAAGTATATTGTTGATCTCACTTGCATTTTTTCGCCAATGGGCGGACAGCTCTTCTTCGTCGGCGGACATGGGAAAGACAAGCTCATGAATCTCCGCCTGATCACGCAGGTAAGTCTTCGCGATGGAGAGGGCCAGACTGTTCGCCTCCGTCCGGGCCTTGGGAACGAAGACGTGGCGGCATTCCCCGAGAAGGGAGGCCCCCTTCACCGTCATCAACTCCGGATCTCCGGGACCGACACCGATCCCGTACAATGTGCCGAATATAATTTTATCGCTCACTTATTTCCACTCCGTCATGTAAGACCATCTCCAAGTTGGGGATCATAAGCAGTCCCTGCGAATCAGCAGAAACACCGTTAATGACGACAGCTCCATACCATCAAGATCCTCCGGCGTCACCTCGCTTATTCTTTCCCCGGGAAGGGAAAGATTCTCACAGCAGAAAAGCCGGTAATCGTCTCCCCAACGCCCGCAGCATGACTGAACCCAGGCGGAGACTTCCTGCCTCCCCCCCAGAATGGCAAGTTTTTTTTCCTTTCCCAACTCGTCGGGGTCGTATTCCGGGTTCTTCCCGTGGGCATCGATGATCTTTGCATCCGTCCAGTCGAGACCGAGGCGGGCAAAGGCCACCTGAACAGAGCTGATTCCCGGAATCAGGAAACACGCCTCCCTGCCAAAGCGCCGCAGGACCGGNNATGCCGGGGTCCCCTGTCACCAGGACAACAACCTGCTGCCCCCGCCAGCGACTTTCAATAATTTTCAAGATCCCTTCAATATCGGCGCCTACGGCGATTTTCTCGGCCCCGCTGGCGGGGAAGAGATCAAGGAGCCTTTGGGCGCCTACGAGCACCGCCGCCCCCGCCACCTCCCGATGGACGGCCGGTGTCAAGTAATCGGGGGAACCAGGACCGCAACCGCAAATAATTATCTTCACCTTTCACCCCATCCGGCCCCACCGGAAGTAAAAAACTGTTTCACCCGGTTCATGTGTACATCCTGATTTGGAAAGAAATATCACTTCAGGAAAACGCTCTCTTTCATCTTCTGAGTCAATGGATCTCCGAATAGGGTTCATCTGAAGATTAACAATCGAAATAGAGTAAGGGATGTTTGTATTTAGCATATACTGCTTCTTTATTCAGAATCACTTGATGAGTTAACGATTCTTTAACGATTTTTCCCAGTTACTACATCCCTCTGCAAATCCCATGTCGCAGGCTTTTTGAAAATCGGCGATAGCCCTTGGATTCCTCATTTGAGCGTAGATTAAGCCGCGCACATTGTATGCGATAGGAATTTTTTGATTTAACTCGATGGACCGATTGACATCCTCGATGGACCGATTGAACTCGCCTTTAAATGCCAGGGCGATTCCCCGCGCCAGATAAGCAGGCGCGTTGCGCGGGGTCATTTCTATGGCCCTACTTAAATCATCAATGGCCCTGTCATACTGTTTTTTCTCAAATAATAATGTTACACCGCGGTTCGAGTAGGCCATGGCGATCCAAAGACCTCCTATATCAATCGCCCTACTGGCGTCCGCAATTGCCTTTTCCGGATCTTTGTTTTTCTCCTGCATATAGATGAATCCCCGTATGACATAGGCCATGCCCTCATTCGGGTTCAAGGCTATGGCCTTGTTGATTTCTTCAATTCCTTTCTTATATTCATTATGATAGACGTATATGGCCCCTTGGGAAAGATGAGCCAAATAAGTTCCCTGTTTCATGGCAACAACCTTACGGAAGTCCTTAACAGCCAGTTCATGCTGTCCCGGATCGCTGGAGAATGTTCCACGATTGTAATAAGCAGCCCCTCTGTAGATATATGCCTCTACGTAATCCGGGTTCAAAGCAATTGCTTGGGTGTACTCCTCAATGGCTTTGTCATCTTCACGGCCTATAGTATGGTATAATCCTTTTTCGAACCACTCATTGGCTTGAAACAGCTTTTCTTCAGCGGCAATTCGTGTTTCCACCTTCTTTTTTGCCTTCTCTTCATGTTCCAGAGCCAATTCTTTCTTTAGCTTGTCCATTTCCCTTTGGTTTTTTACATATTCCTGCTGGATCTTCTTATAATCTTCAATAATCGATTTCTCTTTGACGGCCTTTGCCATATCTTCCATCTTCGCAAGCTTGACCTTTGCTTTAATCTTCACCCAGAAACGAAAACCGTCGCCGACAATCGTCCTTTTTTTATCTAAGATCGTAACCTCAATCATTCCCGCAGTCAGAACCTTTACCTCATCCTCTACCAACTGAAAGTTTTTAACCTTAGAATAGCTTTCAATATAGGTCCCTGCCTGTTCCAGTGCGATCCTTTTGGCGTTCAGTAATGCCCGGCTTTCAGCTACACTCGGCGTTTCTCCATCTCCCATGTTGTAATCGCCTTCGGTGATAATGTCTTTGATTTCAGTAAGGCCATAGGCAGGTAGTAACAAAAGCAGTGTTACCACGAATGCAATAAAATTCTTCATGACTTAATTCCTTAAAAAATTTGGTGCTGCATTCGTTTTTATATCCCAAGTCAACACCGTAGCGATGTCTCATACAATAGTTGCCAGCCATTGGCCTTTAATCATTGACCCGCGGTTCAGGGATCAAATCGTAGGATCACTCTCCTCTGGAGTTGGAAGTGATTAACTCCAGACCTGCCGTCAGTTTTTTTTATCTTTTAAATCTTCTGAGATATTCGACATCAGCACTGCTCCACCAATTGGGATTGCCCTTCATTATCCCGATGGTTTTATCTATATCTGCACCCCTCTCTAATAAAAGCTTCACGGTATCCCCATGTCTGCCTTGAGCCGCAAAAGCAAGGGCGGTCCTCGATCCGAAAGTCATATTCACATCGGCGCCTCTGTCCAGTAAAATTTTCACAACATCACTGCGGCCCTCACGCGATGCCTCCATCAAGGCAGGCAAAAAATTCGGCGGCCCTTCATTCACATTAGCGCCTTGATCAAGCAATGTTTTAACCTTATTAACATCGCCGGTCCTCGCTGCCGTAGTCAAAGCGGTACCACAACCGACCAGTAAAAGTATTAAAAAAAGAATTGGAATAGTTGTAAATATTTTTTTCATAATCATACTCCTCTCATTTTTCAGCCTTGATCATCGCCGTCTGCTCGTTGTTGTGCTGTTTTCTGGCTACGCATTTCATCTGAAGTTACAAATAGCTCCATAGACTGCTGAGAACAAATTCATGCGCTTTCTAGTATGTGCAGAGTGTTCCAGATGCCAGCATCACCCAAGTTTTCTACGAGCCCCTTGTCATCCAACCACTCAATTTATGTCAACATACCATATTGAGTGTGGAAATGACATTATTGATAACCAATCGAAGTCTCGCATTTTCGCCGAAATTGCCGATTTGTGAAGTACAGGAAGGACACCGCCAAGGTTGCCGCAACTAAAGCCCTATTACTTTTGCTGCCTCATGAGTTCTCTTTCCATCAAGGATCATCACATAGCGCTTGCCGCTGCAGAAGAATGTATATAAGGCCAGAGCGGCATCTCCTTAGCTCAAGTCGCCTTATATTTACTTTTTTATCATTGCTAATTCTTTGAGCATGGGCTTCAACGCCGGCAAACGTTCCTGTGCAACCTTCCAAACAGTCATCAAGTCGACTCCCATGTAATCGTGAATGAGAACATCCCGCATGCCAGCCATCTTAGTCCAGGGAATATCGGGATATTTTTTCTGAATGATGCCGGAATATGTTTGGCGGCTTCACCGAGAACTTCGAGACACCTGATCACCGCATTGATAGTCCTCTTATCCGCTGCAAACATCTCGTAAGACATTCCTTTGGTGAACTCAGCGGTATCAGTAATAGCAGTTAAAATATCATCCAGGTAATCAGAGATTTCCCGCCCCTTAGACATATTCGACCTCAGCCAGGATACGTTTACCGATCGCTGGTTTGAGAGCAGATTCCATGACCAGATCAACTTTAGCATTGAGCCGACTTTCAAGATATTCGCGTAGATCCAAAAAGTCGAAAAGATCAATATCACGGTTGAATTTGACGAGTATGTCTATATCACTCTTCTTACGCTGTTTCTCTTTTATATAAGAACCAAACAAACCGAGTCGCTGTACTCCATAATGGGATTCCATCTCCGGCTTGCTGTTTCTGATGATATTTATTATTTCTTGCTTTCCCATGATTGCTCACCTGTAACATTACGCATATAAGCGAGAGTGGCCGGATTTATTATCTATCCGATTCCAGTCAATATTCGCATCACCTATCATTCATTGCCACGGAATAAACCATAACCATTCGTAATCTTGCATAATAGGTCATATTTATCAAGTAAACAGTTCAGAAGCTGTAAGGGGGCGTTTCCCATTAACAACCTGTCCCGATTAAGTCGCCTTTCATATTCACCAGAGCTACTTTTACCTCCCAGGCCGCTTCCGTTCGCTTCCGGATCGCCTGAGAAACAACGCCCGCTAGTTCATCTCCTAACATTTTGCTTTCCCGGGCCGAAAGACCACCAAAGATGCCTTCAACGGTATTGCCTTCCCCAAGTTCTTTTCCCAATACCTTTGCTGCCAGATCAGTAACAAAGGGGACAGCACTCGGTGATCGTGATGAATGGGTGTCCCAGTGATTCATGGCAAGTTTCGCCAACTTCCCCGGATGCCCCAGAATCATTACTGTCTTGAAAGGGCAGGAAACGGCCGCATCGAGAACAAAGCCCCATTCATTGCTGACTTCGATAATCTGTTCATCCGTCACGCCTAAATGCCGCCGGGCGGCCCGGGACCCGATATGACCGGGGACGAAAACCGGACGCTCCACACCCGTAGCTGCCGCCACATTCAGGCAATATTTCAGTGAGGTTCGGACGGCGGGACAACTGAAGGGGCGGACCCGCCCGGATGTCCCCAGAATGGACAATCCCCCTTCGATGCCGAGGCGGGGGC